>NZ_JALKFY010000829.1:0-40011 GCF_023242985.1 Frankia sp. Mgl5
CAACGGCGTCCTCGCCCAGGCGATCGCCGACGGAAGCTGGAACCGCCTCGCCCACACCTGCTCCCCGGACTCTCCCCCCCCCCCCCCCCCCCCCGAGGGGAAAACCCCCCCCCCCCCCCCCGGGGGGGGGGCGGGGGGGGGCCCCCCCCCCCCCGGGGGGGGCCCCGCCACATCACGCGAGGCCTCACCAGCAGGAGGTTCGGCATGACGGTCGAGGCGGATCGGGGCATCCCGTTCGCGGTCGCGTTCGACGACGTGGTGGCGAACGTCGAGCGGGTGATCCGTGGCAAGCGCACCGCCGTCGAGCTCGCGGTGATCTGCCTGTTCGCCGAGGGCCACCTGCTGGTCGAGGACGTCCCCGGCCTGGGCAAGACGACGCTCGCCCGCAGCCTCGCCGCCTCGGTGAACGCCGGCTGCCACCGCATCCAGTTCACCCCCGACCTGCTGCCCGCGGACATCACCGGGACCAACGTCTTCAACCAGCGGGCCGCCGAGTTCGCGTTCCGCCCGGGCCCCGTCTTCGCGAACCTCGTCATCGCCGACGAGATCAACCGCGCGTCGCCGAAGACCCAGTCCGCCCTGCTCGAGGTCATGGAGGAGCAGCGCGTCACCGTCGACGGGACCCGCTACCCCGTCCCGCTGCCCTTCATGGTCATCGCCACCCAGAACCCGGTCGACATGGACGGCACCTACGCCCTCCCCGAGGCCCAGCTCGACCGCTTCCTGATGCGGCTGCGCATCGGCTACCCCACCCTGGACGCCGAGCTGGAGATCCTCGAGGGACGTCAGGTCGGCCGCCGTGTCGAGGACCTCCGCCCGGTGATGCGCGCCGAGGACGTCGTCGCCCACGCCGAGCGCACCCTGGCCGTGCACGTGGCCCCGGCGGTGCGCCGCTACGTCGTGCAGGTTGTCGCCGCCACCCGGACCAGGCACGACGTACTGCGGCTGGGCGCGAGCCCGCGCGGCAGCGTGGCGCTGCTGCGCGCGGTCCAGGTCCGCGCCGCCTCGGCTGGGCGTGCCTTCGCCACCCCCGACGACGTCAAGGCGCTCGCCGGTCCGGTGCTCGCCCACCGGCTCGTGCTCAGCCCGGAGGCCGAGCTGCGCCGGGTCACCGCCGAGGACGTCGTCGCCGAGGTCCTGGACGCGGTCCCCTCGCCCCGTCGCCTCGTGGGCGCGTGAGCGAGCCGACCCCCCGGACGCTGCCGGGGTTCACGCCCGCCGCATGGGGACTGCTCGCCGCGACGGCCGCCTGCGCCCTCGGGGCGGTGCTCCTGCGCTACGCGGAGCTCGCCGCCTTCGCCGGTGCCGGCGCGGCGGCGCTGTTCACCGCGGTGGCAGCGGTGGCCCGTCCGCCGCGGGTCACCGTCACGACACGGGTCACCCCTGCCGCTGTCACCCGCGGGGACGACGCCGTCCTGGTCATCTCGATCGTGAACCACTCCCGCTGGACGTCTCCCTCGTTCGCCCTACGCCTGCCAGCCGAGCCGGCCCAGCCGGGCGAGGTACCCGCCGAGCCCGCCGTGCCCGGCGAACCAACCGAGCCAGCCGAGCCCGGTGGGCCTGTCGGGTCCGGCGGGCCCGAGATCGCCGTGGACATCCGCCCGTTGCGCGGCGGCGCCAGCCGGGAGATCGTCCTGCCGCTCGACACCGCGGCTCGGGGAGTCCGCCGGATCGGGCCCCCGCAGGTGCACCGGTCTGATCCGTTCGGGCTGGCCCACCGCCACCAGGATCTCGGCACGAGCCTCACCCTGCGGGTCCGCCCCCGCGCATACCCGCTGGTCCCACCGCCGGCCGCCCCGGCCCGTGACCCCGACGGGCAGAGCGGACGTGGCGCGTCCGGGGGGCTGATGTTCCACACGCTGCGCGAGTACACCCCCGGGGAGGACCTGCGCCTGGTGCACTGGGCCGCCAGCGCGCGCACGGGCACGCTGATGGTCCGAACGCACCTGGACCCCAGTGAGCCCGCCTCCACCGTCGTGCTGGACACCCGCCGGCGGGCCTACCCGCCCGGCCCGGTCGGGGCGGCCGTCTTCGAGGACGCCGTCGACGTCGCCGCTTCCGCGGTGCTCGCCTGCGCCCGCAACTCCTACGGCGTCCGCCTGGTCACCTCGGGCGGGGTGCGGATGACCGGTCGCCGACGCTCCACCGACGCCGAGTCCCTCCTCGACGAGCTGGCCGACGTCCGGCCGGACGAGGATGTGACCCTGGATGTCCTGCGTACCCTGCGCCGCGGGCCCGTCGGCACCCTCGTTCTGGTGACCGGCGCGCTCGACCGGGACGCGGCGGCGGCGCTCGCCCCGGTGGCCCACGTGTTCGGCCAGGTGATCGTGCTTCGGATGGGCCCGCGCAGCGAGGCCGCCGCGCTGGCCCGGGGCCGGCGCGCCCTCGGCGACCGCCCACGCCTGCGCCCGAGCGCGGAGGCGGTGGCACGGGCCCGCGCGGAACGAGGCGGCCCGGTCGCCCCCGCCGGGCCCACCCGCTCGACGGGATCGGCGGGCGCGGCCCGTACGGCAGGCGCGACCCGCATGGCCGGCGCGGCCGGCGCGGCCGGCGCGGCCGGCATGGCCGGTGCCGCTGGCGTGGCGGGGTCGGGTGGCATGGTCGGCACCGCCGGTTCGGGCCGGGTGCGGATGATCCACCTGGGCTCACCCGCCGACCTGACCGACGTCTGGCCTGCCGCGCCCCTCCCGCCCCGGGCGCCGGCCGCGGACCGGGCGGCCGCGAGTCCAGCGGCAGTGGGCTCGGCGGGATCGGGTTCAGCGGGATGGGGCCAGGCCGAAACCGAGCCGGACCTGGCGGGACCGCTGCTACCGGTGGCCTCCCTGGCGTCGGCCCGCCCCAGCCCCCGCCCCAGCCCCAGGACTGGGCGCGGCGCGGGCGGCGGATCGTGACCGGCGCCGCGGGCCCGGCCCGCCGAGCCACCTTCGCCCCGAGCGAGGCCGGTCTACGCCGCATCGCCGCGCTGGCCGTCGTCGCCGCCCTCGCCCTGGTGGCCGGGACGGGATTCACCCGCCTCTTCCCGACCCGGGACCTGTGGGTGCTGCTGCCGGTGGCGGCGGTCCTGCCCGTCGTCCTGGTAGGCGCGCTCTCCCGGCACGGCCGCCCGGTCTCGCCGGCGCTGACCGTGCCCGTATGGCTGGCCGGCTTCGTAGCCTGGACCGCCTACACCGTCGCCGCCGGATCGGGCGATCTCATGGCCCGCCTCGATGTGGTCCGCACGGGCGTCGTCGACGGGTGGGCCCGGGTCCTCGACATGGGCGTCCCCGCCCCGGCCGACCCCGACCTGCTGATCGTCGCGCTCGCCCCCACCTGGCTCGCCGCGGCGCTCGGCGCCGAGCTCGCTGTGCGGACCCGCGCGGCGCTCGCCCCGGCACTGCCCGCCGCCGTAGCCCTTCTCGCCGCGTCCGCGCTGGCCGTCCCCGCCCCCGGGGACAACCTGGCCCGGGCCGGTGCCCTCGCCGCCCTGACCGCGCTGTTCCTCATGATCAGAGCGCCCCGGGCCGCGAGCCGCGGCCCGCGCCGTGAGCTCGCGCGCCGGGGCGGCGCGACACTGCTCGTGGTCATGGTCGGCGTGTTCGCCGGCACGGCCGCGACGAGGGCCGGTGGCGGGGATCCCGTCGACCCCCGCACCCACCGCTCGACACCACCGGTGAGCCAGACCGAGCCGAGCCCGCTCAGCGCACTCGGCGGCTGGACCGCCCATCCGGACGAGGTGCTCTTCCACACCGACGTCAGCGGGCCGGCCCCGGCCGAGCCGGTGACCCTCCGGCTCGCCGTCCTCGACTCCTACGACGGCGCCCAGTGGCGGTCGACCGCCCGTTTCGTTCGGGCCGGCTCGGGGCCACCCTCGTCGCAAGCCGGGATCGCCGACGACCCGGCCGGCGATCCCGCTGCCGGCGGCCGGGCCGCTGATCCAGCAGATGACGGGCCCGGCCCGGCACCGGTGGGCGAGATGCGGCAGGTCATCGAGATCGCCGGACTGGGCGGGCGGATCCTCCCGTCGGACGGGCGGCTGGTGGGCGCCCCCACCGGCGTCCGGGTCGATCCCGGCACCGGGACCCTGCTGAACGACCGTCCGCTGCTTCCCGGCGACCGTTACGAGATCATCTCGGTGCCGGATCCCCGGCCCGCGCCGGCGGATCTCCCCAGGTTCGACGCCGGCACCGCCCGAACGGGCGGGCCCGATCCCGACCTCGAGGTCCCCGCCGACCCGCCGGCCATCCTCGGCCGTCTGGCGGATATCGCGACGGCCCGGGGGAGCACCCCGTTCCAACGGGCCGCGCTGCTGCGCCAGTACCTGAGCGCGACCTTCACCTTCGACCCGGCCGTCCCACCCGGACACTCGTACGGGCACATCGACCACTTCCTCGCCCACACCCACCGCGGGACGTCCGAGCAGTTCGCGACCGCCTTCGTCCTCGCGGCCCGCATCCTGGGGCTGCCCGCCCGGCTTGCCGTGGGATTCACCGCGCCCCCCGTGGTGGACGGCCAGCCCCGCACCGTGCACGGCGCCGACGCGCTCGCCTGGGCCGAGGTGCGCTTCGACGGCGCCGGCTGGCTGCCGTTCTTCCCCACCCCGCCGGCCGCGGACGCCCGCGGCGCGAGCGTGGCGGGATCGAATCCGGGCGAGACCCCCGAGCAGGCGGAACTGATCGACGTCGCCCTGCGCTCCGCGGTCGAGACCACGGCACCGGCCACCCGGGCCACGGAGGACTCCACCCCGGCGGTCGCGCCGCCCGGCCCGGGTGCCTGGTCACGTTGGGCCATCCGGAGCGGCCTGGCGATCACCGGCGCCGCGGCGCTGTATCTCGCGCTCGCCGTCGCGCTGCCCTCGCTCCGGCGGGGCCGCCTGCGCCGCGCGGGCCACCCACGACGCAGGGTGGTGGACGCCTGGCGGCAGGCCGTCGACGCGCTCACCGACGCGGGCCTGCCCGTCCCGGCCGCCGCGAGCCCAGGAGAAGTCGCCCGGATCGCCGCGGCCGAGGTGGGCCCGTCCGGCGAGACGGCGATCCGCGAGCTGGCCGACATCGTGACCCTCGCCCTGTTCGCCCCCGTGACCGCGGTGGAATGGGAGGGCACCCCCGGCCGCCGCGCCGCGGACGAGGCCTGCCGCCTCCTCGACCGGTTCGAGCGGGCCCTGCGCGAGCGCACGACACTCCGAGCGCGGATCCGCCGGACGCTGGCCCCGAGCACCGTGGCCACCGAGCTCCGCCGGCTGCGGGACGCACGGGACCCGCGGGATCCGGGAGATCCGCCGACCGGGGCCGCGGGGGACCCGGACGGCCCGCGTGACCCCGGCACCGACCACGGGCGGCCTGATCCGGGCAACCCGCCGGCCGGGCATGTCTCGGACGGGAAGCGCTTTGCCCCGGCGGCGTGACCCCGGCATCCCCGATCTCGACCCCACCCAAGCCGCCGCCCGCCGGGAACGCCCACCGGACGGCCCATCCACCCGCGATCACCGGACTCCCGGGCCGAGGACACCCGGGCTGGTCCGCGAGGTTCGCCTGACGCCGCTGCGGATAACCGTGGACAGGGTCGTGCGTCGCGGTGCCGCCCGGCCACCGGCTCGGGGCATCGCACCGACCTTTCCCGGCGTCGCCGAGCTCGAGGCCGTCGACCGCGACGTCTTCCGGGGCGGCACCGGGGGCGTGCCCGTCCACCTGGGGCAGATCGCCGTCCAGGCGCAGCTCGCGGCCGGCCGGACGGTGGGCTCGGGGCATCCCCTGCATTCGGTGCAGGCCCAGTTCCCGCGCCCTCCGCGCGAGGAGCACTCGGTCGTGTACCTCGTCGACCGGGTCCGGGACGGGGCCACGTCCGTGACCCGGCGGGTGACGGGGGTGCAGGCCGGTGAGGTGGTCTGCGCGATGCACCTGTCGTACCAGCGGGGCTGGCGCGGCGGACACCAGTTGCGCGCTCCCCGTGTGCCGCCCCCCGAGGCCCTGGAGCGCTGGCGTACCGACCCCCGGGAGCTGGGCGACCTGCTCGTCGACCTGCGGCTGGCAGCCGGCCCGGGCCCCGCCGCTGGACCGGGCTCCGCCGCTGGACCGGGCTCCGCGGCCGGCCCAGGAACCGCTGCCGGTGGTCCAGCGGGTAGGGGCGCCCGGTCTGGTGGGAACGGGCCGGGGCGCCCGATCGCCTGGGTGCGCCTCGTCGAGGGGCTACCGGACGACCAGCGCCTGCACGCCGGCGCGCTGACCTACATCGCCGGCCACGCCGCGGCCGCCCTCGCCAACCGGCCGCCGCCAGCTGCCCGCGCGCCGGTCGGCGGGGAAGCGTCCCGGGCGGCGGCGCTCGACCACGCCGCCTGGTTCCACCGCCCGTTCCGGGCCGACGAGTGGCTGCTCCTCGTCCAGGACAGCCCGTCCGGCGGGGGCCCGCGGACGTTCACCCGGGCCACCTTCTTCGACCGGGACGGCCTGCTGGTCGCCTCGACCGCCCAGGAGCTGGCCCTCGGCTGATCCCGCCCTGACCCTGGCCCCGGACCACCCGCCCCGGACCACCCGCCTCGGATCGGGGGCCCCGAACTTGCAGGTGCGGCCAGGATCGTAGAGAGTAAACGCTCGCGAACAATCGCTGGCGCGTCTGATCGGCGAGAACTAGGAGCGCATCATGCCGAGGCCGAACTGGCAGCTGCTTCCGGACCCAGAGCCGCAGGAACGCAGCTACTCGATCGTCTCGGTGGACGATCATCTGACCGAGCCTGCCGACATCTTCGTCAAGCGGTTCCCGGCGAACCTTCGTGACAAGGCACCTCAGGTGATCACGACGCCGGACGGTTCGGAGGCCTGGGTCTACCGCGACCGGCTCTACCGTGACAACGGAATGAGCGTCGTCGCCGGGCGCCCGCAGTCCGAGTGGAGCCTCGACCCGCTGAACTTCAGCGAGATGCGCCGGTCCGCCTGGGACGTCCATGCCCGCGTGAAGGACATGGACCTCGACGGCATCTGGGCGTCACTGTGCTTCCCCTCCGGGGCGTGGGGCTTCACCGGCCGCGTGCTGTCGATGAACAACGACCAGGAGGTCGGGCTCGCCGCGGTCCGTGCCTGGAACAGCTGGATGATCGAGGAGTGGCACGGGGCGTACCCGGAGCGCTTCATCCCGATGCAGCTGCCCTGGTTCAAGGACCCCGAGGTCGCCGCCGAGGAGATCCGCCGCAACGCCGGGCTCGGCTTCACCTCGGTGTCGTTCCTCGAGTCGCCGCACCTGCTCAAGCTTCCGCCGATCACCAACCACAAGCACTGGGAGCCGTTCTTCAAGGCGTGCGAGGAGACCGACACGGTCATCTCGCTGCACTGCGGCGCGAGCGGCTTCGTCCTGCAGGGCTCGCCGGGCGGTGGCCTGAACGTGCAGACGTCGCTCTTCCCGGCGGGCGCGTTCTGCGCGGCCGTGGACTGGGTGTGGGCGGGCATCCCGGCGCTCTACCCGAACCTCAGGATCGCGCTGAGCGAGGGTGGCATCGGCTGGGTGCCGATGGCGATCAACCGCCTCGACTACGTGCTCGAGCACTCCGGCAGCGGCGGCACGCCGTGGACGTACGACGTGACGCCGAGCGAGGCGCTGCGCCGGAACTTCTACTTCTGCATGCTGGACGACCCCGGCACGCTCGACCAGCGTCACATGATCGGGATCGACCACATCCTGTTCGAGACGGACTTCCCGCACGCAGACTCGACCTGGCCGGGCTCGCAGGACCTGCTGCGCAAGCGTTTCGCCGACATCCCGAGGCACGAGGCCGTGATGATCGCCGGTGGCAACGCCGCGAGGCTGTTCCGGCACCCGCTCCCGCAGGGCGGCGACTGGCCGGCGATCACCCCGTAGGCCAGCGGATCACCCGGTCGACGGGCGTCAGACCGGGACCTCGACGGCCTCGCCCGACACGAGGCCCGCGACCGCGGTCGCGTACAGCCTCGACTTGATGGTCCCCAGCGTCCGTGACGCCTTGCCGGTGAGCGGGCGGGCCATCGCGATCGCCGTCGCCAGGACCTTCTCCTGGTCGGCGACGCCGTCGATGATGCCGGCCGCGAGTGCGTCGTCGCCGCCGTACCTGCGGCCGGTCGTCATCGCCTCGTGCGCCGTGCGCACCGGCATGCGCGCCCGGATCAGCTCGGTGATCCCGATGCTGAAGGGGATGTCGACGTCGACCTCGGGCAGACAGAAGTAGCCCCGGTCGACCCGCATGACCTGTTGGTCGTGGGTCAGCGCGAGCACGGCCCCGGCGCCGAAGGCGTGCCCGCCGACCGCGGCGACGGTCGGCAGCGCCAGCGTCACCATCCGCGCGAACAGCACCCGCACCGACTGGATGAACGGCCCGATCTCACCGGGGTTCGCGGTCATCCACGCGAGGTCGAACCCGTTGCTCCAGAACTTGCCCTCGGCGGTCGTCACCAGCGCTTTCGGCCCGGCCGCGGCGGTCACCTCGTCGAGGCGGGCGTTGATGGCGGCGACCGCGGCCGGGTTCAGCCGGTTCTCCCCGTCGCCCAGGTCCAGGACGAACACGTCACCATCGCGGTCGAGTCCTGCCACGTGCGTGCTCCTCGGGTAGTCGCCCCGGCCGGGTGCCGGGTGTGCTCGTGCTGACCAGGAAAACGTAGCGCGCAAGCCCCGTCCTTCGGAGTGGGGTTAGCGGGTCGGGGCTGGTCGCCGTTGCTCCTCGATGTACTCGCGTACGAGTGCCGGTGGGGCGTCTTCGGCCGAGACCGCGAGGTAGGACGGTGACCAGAAGTGGCCGTGGATGAGGTGCTGGTTGACCCGGTCGGTGAACTCGGTGCGCAGCCGCCGGGCGGACACGCCTTTGAGGCTGTTCACCAGCGCGGAGACCGCGACCTTGGGTGGGTACTCGACCAGCAGGTGGACGTGATCGTCTTCTCCGTTGAACTCGGTGAGGGTTACGCCGAAGCCGGAGCACACGCTGCGCATGATCTGTTCGCAGCGGGTCAGCATCGCGTCGTCGAGTACTCCACGCCGATACCTGGTCACGAAGACCAAGTGGACGTGAAGCGAGGAGACCACATGCCTACCTCGCCTGTAGTCGTCTGCTTCATCCATAGACCAAATATGCTTGAAGGTGTGGCCACGGTTCGCTACCGCTACCGTGCCTACCCTGAGCCGGGGCAGGCACGGGCGTTGGCGCGGGCGTTCGGCTGCGCCCGGGTCGTGTTCAACGACGCGATCCGGGCCCGCGACGAGGCGTACCAGGCCGGCGAGAAACTGTCGGACACCGAGGTTCAGCGCCGGGTGGTCACCCTCGCGAAGCGCACCTGCGAGCGCACATGGCTGTCCGAGGTGTCGTCGGTGGTGCTCGTGCAGGCGTGCCAGGACGCACGCCGGGCGTTCCGGAACTGGTTCGACTCGCTGTCCGGGAAGCGGAAAGGCCGGCAGGTCGGCCATCCGCGGTTGCGGTCACGGAAGGACAACCGGCAGTCGATCCGCCTCACCCGTAACGGCTTCACCGTCACGCCCCGAGGGGTGCGGGTGGCGAAGGTCGGTGATCTGCGGCTGGTCTGGTCGCGTCCGCTGCCTTCGGTTGCGACGTCGGTGACGGTGGTCCGGGAGGCGGACGGCAGGTACTACGTGTCGTCCGTCGCCGACGTCGACGACGTCCCCTACCCGGCGACAGGCGCCGAGATCGGTGTCGATCTCGGGGTGGACCGGCTCGCGACCCTGCCGACGGGACAGATCGTCGCGAACCCGCGTCCTCTGCGGTCGCGTCAGCGCAGGCTCGCCCGCGCACAGCGGGCACTGGCCCGCAAGCGGAAGGGTTCGGCGAACCGGCGCAAGGCGGTCCGCCGGGTCGCGGTCGAGCATCGGAAGGTACGGGAAACCCGCCGGGATCATCATCACAAGCTCGCTGCTCGGCTGGTCCGTGACAACCAAGCGGTCTATGTCGAGGATCTGGCGGTAGTCGGGCTGGCCCGTACGCGGCTGGCCCGGTCGGTGCACGACGCGGGCTGGTCGATGATGGTCGGTCTGCTCGAGGAGAAAGCGGCCCGGTGTGGCCGGGTTGTGGTGAGGGTGGGCCGGTTCTTCCCGTCGTCGCAGGTCTGTTCGGCCTGCGGTCACCGGGACGGCCCGAAGCCTCTCCAGGTCCGGACGTGGACCTGTCCGGGGTGCGGTGTCAGCCACGACCGGGACCTGAATGCCGCGCGGAACATCCTCGTCGAGGGTCAGCGCCTGGTCGCCGCTGGGCGGAAAGGCGTGGCTGGGATGCCGCGCCAGGCGGAGACCGTAAACGCCTGCGGAGCCGACGTGAGACCCGGACCCGTCCGGGCGGCTGGCTGTGAAACAGGAACCCACCGAGGTGCCGCGTGAACCCACGCCGCACGGCAGGAACCCCCAGCCTTCAGGCCGGGGAGGACGTCAATATCGTCGATCGGTCGGGTCCGACGCACCCGGCGTCTCTCAGAGTGGTCCCGGGCAGGCCGGGACGCCGCCGACCGGCTCGCCCTGGACGCTGTCACGCACCGCCGTCGCGGGCAGGTAGCCCCAGCTCCCGGTGTACCCGAAGGCGTTCGGGCGGGCGAGGTCCCCTTGGGTGTAGAGCCACCAGGTGTTCGTCCTCCCGTCCAGGACGGGGTTCGGTCGCCCCTCCATCTGGCAGATCACCCAGACCGTGGTGGACGCGCGCATGAGCCCGGAGTCGTCGAGCGGCTGGCCGTCATCGGTGGCGACGTTCGCGTAGACGGGGGAGTCGACACTGGTCGCGCACATGAACCGTTCCTCGAACCGTCGGTCGCGGTAGTCGGCCGCCGTGGCCGCCTGGTATCCGCAGGAGCCCGCCGGGCCGGCCGGGCCCGGCGAGGTCCCCGCCGGGCTCCCGCCGGGCGACGACGACGGGCCGGAGGGCGGCGGCGGCCCGGTCGTCAGGCCGGCTCCCGGTGACGTGCCCGGCCGCGTGGCCCCGGGACCGACCGACGGTGACGTGCCGTCGGCCTGGTCCGTGCCGCCGCCGGTGAGCACGACGAGCAGCACCGCCGCCAGGGCCAGCAGCGCCACCGGCCCGGCGAGGAGCACCCACCGTGCCGGGAACCGTCGCCGCGGTGTCGTCTGGCGCGGGGTCGTGCGGCGTGGTGTCGTGCGCCGCGGCGGCCGCGGCGGCCCGGGAACCTGGCCGTCGGGAGGCTGTCCGGGAAGCCGGTCGCTGGCGTCCGGGAACGGCCCGGTGGGCGCGCCCACGGCGTCCACGGCGGCCAGGACGGCGTCGAGCTCGGCGGCGATCTGTTCGGTGCCCGGCCGCCGCGTGGGCTCCGCGGCGAGCATCCGGCGCAGCAGGTCCGTCAGCCGCACGGGGATGTCCTCCCGGGTGGTCGACTCCATGTCGTCGGCCTGGATGCGGGCCACGATCTGCACGACCGTCCGCCCCGGGAACGGGGTGGAGCCGTTCAGCAGGGCGAACAGTGTGGCGCCGAGCGCGAAGACGTCCGAGGCGATCCCCGGCTGTTCGCCCAGCATCACCTCCGGCGCCGCGTATCCGGCGGTGAACGCGGCCGAGACCGTGGCCGCGTCGGCACCCTCGCCGACGCTGGCGATGCCGAAGTCGCTGAGCACCGGATCGCCGGGCCCGCGCAGCAGGATGTTCGCGGGTTTCAGGTCGCGGTGCAGAATGCCGTGGCGGTGCGCGGCGCCGAGCGCCCGCGTGATCGGGATCATCAGGGCGACCGCCTCCCGGACGGGCATCGGTCCTGACTCTCCCAGCCGCTGGCTGAGCGTTCCGCCGGGAAAGTACTCCATGGCGATGTAGGGCCGATGATCGGACGTCGTGCCGGCGTCGAACACCGTGATGATGTGTCGATTCCCGGTGAGGCGCCCGGTCGCCCGGCATTCCCGCACGAAACGCCGCTCCGCGTCCGGATCGCGCAGGTCGGCATGCATGATCTTGACCGCGACCCGCCGGTCGAAGATCTCCTGTTCGGCGAGGTGGACGGTGCTGAACCCACCGTGGCCGATGTCGTGGAGGAACCGATATCCACTGATCATCGCGGATGTCCTCCACCCGGGACGTGAGTCAACATCGGTCACGCTACACCGGGCGATACGGCGCACATCGTGCCGTGCCGCGGCCGGATATCCCGCTAGCGGGCGCCCGGTTCGTCCCGACACGGGAGCAGGGCCGTTTCCCCGCGGTCCCAGGCGGCGAGGATGTTCTCCGTGCAGTAGCCCTCGACGGCCATGGTCGCCCGGGCACCGAACAGGACGTCGCCGGCGAGCGCCGGCTCGGCGCGGACAAGGCCACCCGCGAGTGACTCCGCCGCGAGATTCTGGTGGTGGGCGTCGGCGACGACGTGGACCTCGAAGAAGTGCCGGGCGCTCCAGGGCAGGCCCAGCCGCCGCAGGGCCGCGGCGTAGGCGCCCATCGGCTCGACCGATGTCATCTCGAAGACCGCCAGATGCCCCACGAGCGCGCCCCGCCACCGCCGGTGCAGGCCGAAGAAGCTCGGGACGTTCGCGGTGGCCAGGGTGCCTCCGGGCAGGCGGTCGACGTAGGCGCCGTACGAGGGGTCCAGGCCCAGCTCGAGCATGGTCAGGCCGAAGAGGTTCTGGTGCATGTCCCGCTCGGTGCCGCCGCCGTACTCGTCCGCCTGGATCTCCACGAGTGCGGCCTTGGCGGCGCCGGCGAGGCGGGGAACGGCCCAAGTGTGCGGGTCGGCCTCCTTCAGCTGGAGGAGCGAGCGGTGCGTCGCGTACTCGCGGAACTGATCGATGCTGCCCCGCTCGGCGAGGCGGCCGGACAGGGAACGGCCTCCCGGCTGGGAGATCACCCGGCGCAGCTCCGCGGCGATGTCCCCCACGGGGGACGGGGCCGGGCCGGCCAGGTCGATCAGGCGGCGCTCCAGGTCGCCCTCGAGCTCCGCCCGCAACGCGAGCAGCGAGGGCTCCCACTCGAACCGGTCGTCGACCCCGCGGAAGCCCCGGTAGTGAAGCTCGTACAGGCAGTGCAGCGCGAGGGCCCCGTCCTCGCCGAACAGCGCGTCGTCCGCCGGCTTCGGCCAACCGGCGGCGGGCCGGACGTCGCCGCCGAGCAGCTCGACGAGGTACTCGGAGAGGGGACCACGGGGAACCGGGAGCGGCGGCGCCTCGAGCACCGCCGGGGTGAACACGGTCCCGTATCCCGCGGAGTGGTCCGGGGGCCGCCCCGTCCTCAACGCCGGCCCGCCGTCCCGGCCCCCGCCGCCGTCCCGGCCCGCTTCGCGGCTCCGGCCTGCGCTCCCGCCACAACCCGTTCTGTCCCGACCGGAGCCCCCATCACGGCCCCGCCGGCCCGGGGTTGCGGGTCGGCGACTTCCGACGCCCGGCCGGCGGTGCGCAGGACGTCCCCCAGCACGGCGCTCTGGTCCCGGGCACCGGCGTCGCGCACGAAGGTGACCCCGGCGATCAGGTACGAGTGGGGGGCGAAGAACGCCTGCTCGCGGCCGGCGAGATCGCCGATGCGGGCGCGGACCCCGGCGTCCCGGCAGAACCTCCCGAAGCGGATCGGCGTGACCATCCAGTCGGTGACGGAGTAGCCCCGATCACGGGCGAACCGGAGCACTCCCAGCGGGTCGGCGATCGAGGAGACGATCAGCATCGCCAGGTCGAGCCCGCAGTCCAGGACGTCCTGGGTGACCTCGGCGCCGCGGGGGCCGCCCCAGAGATCCGGCGCGCAGGACGTGCCCGGCTCGGCCGGGAGGTACGGCGGGTTCCCGATCACGCAGCGCTGGGCGGCCGTCGGCACCGCGGTGAAGAAGTCGCCCTCGTCGACGACGTAGTTGCGCAGCGGGGTCAGCCCGATCGCGCGCCGCGCCGTCGCCGCCGCCCGCGGGTCGCGCTCGAATCCGTGCACCCGCGTGTCGGAGCCGGAGCGCAGCAGGGCCCGCACCACCGGCACGGCCGTCCCCGAGCCGATCTCCAGGATCCCGCCGGCCAGGCATCCGCCGTGCTCCGCGGTGGTCAGCAGACGTTCCACACACCAGCCGTAGAACGTCGACTCGACCTTGTCGTAGAAGGACATGGCTCGCCTCTCGTCGCGCGGCCCGTCGCCAGAGCGCGCCCGGGATACGACCTCGTCGCGTCCCGAGGCCGGCGCGGGCTACATGTCCGTCCGGGCCCCGGAAAAACCTCTCGGCGCCGCGGGACAGACGGGGGTGATGAGGGCGCGGTCCGGGCATGTCGACAGTGGCCGGATCACGGCCGGCTCGTCGCGGTCGCGGTGATCAGCCACCGGAACGGGCGAATGCCGGCAGGGATCAGCCACCGGAACGGGCGAATGCCGGCAGGCCGGTGCCGCCGGACGGATGGTGGGAGGGCGAGCATGGGGCAACAGGCCAGGAACGACACGAAGACCAGGACGGGACAGCCGGTACGGCCCTCGGCCCGCGAGGCCCGGCCGCGTGCCCGTGCCGCCACCCACACCGCGCCGGCCGGCCAGGGGCTCTCCGACGAGGAGATGGCCCGCCAGGTGACGGACCAGACCTCACACGACCGCCTCGCCGAGTCGTTCTTCGAAGGGGAGCGCGGTGGCGCGCGCAGCGACGTCGAGGCGGCGAAGTTCCGCGACGCGAAACAGCCGGAGTGACCGCCGGAGCCCCGGAGTGACCGCCGCCGGAGGTACTGACGCCGGAGGTCCGGAGGTACTGACGCCGGAGGTACTGACCGGCAGGTGGCGGCCCGGCAGACGGGGCCCCCGGCGGTGCTTTCCGCCGGGGGCCGGGAGTCAGCCGCGGGCAGCCGTGGTGGCCCGCCGGTTCGCCTTCCTGACGGCTTCGATCAGGTCGGCCTTGTTCATCGTCGAGCGGCCCGGTATGTCGAGCTGCCGGGCGATTTCCCGCAGGTGCTTCACGGACGCCTTCTCGTCCACGCCTTCGGCGGTGGGAAGCGGGTCGGAAAGTGCCTTGTCGGTGGGGCGCGCGGCCTGCTCGTCGGAGGGCCCGCGGCGGCCGCCCTCCTTGGGGGCCCAGTTGTCCCCGACCTTCTCGTGCGTGTGCTTGAGCGCCGCGAACGCCGTGCGGTGCGCACGCTCACCCTCGCCGTAGCTCTCGACCGCCGAGTCGTGGGTCTCCTTCCAGGTACGCACGGCCTTGTCGCCGGAACGGGCGACGGTGGAGGGGACGTCCGTGCGCATACGCGCCGTCTTCGCCCGCTTCGCGCTCCCGCCGTTCCTGGAGGACTTCCTGGACTTGGTCCCTCGGGCCATCCCGTTTCCCTCCTTCGCCGGCCGGCCGCCCCGCCGGCCCCTTTGCCCGACCGTCCTCGGGCCCTGTCGCGGCCATGGCTTCCGGCCGCCCGCGGCCCTGGACGCCGCCTCGAGGACACTTCCCCGGTCACGGCGCGTGAACCGCACGGCGGCACGGAGGTACGCCGGCACGGCGGTACGCCGGTGGCCGCGAGGCACGGGAACCGCCGCCGCGAGGCACCGACGCCCCGGGTGTGAGGCAGTTCTCAGCCTGGTCGACATCGTGTTTCGTGCCTGTTTCGAGATCGCCGGGATCGTTGGCCGCCGGGACCGAGGCCGATTAGCCTGGCCTCAGGACGGCCCGCTCGCCGCGGGCTGACAACTTCACATCGCGCCGCTCACACCCGTGCGGGAGAGCTCCGGGCCGTGGCCCGGGGCGCCGAAGGAGCAAGAACTCCCCGCAAACTCTCAGGCCCAAGACCGCCGGGTCAGGCGACTCTGAAAAGCGGACGCGCAAGCGTCCCGCCGACGGTGCAAGCCGGCCGCCGCGTCTCTCGGGAGGCTCCGGGTGGCATGGCAGGCCGGCGAAGCTCTCAGGCCCATGACAGAGGGGGAGGCCCGCCGCGACGCGGGAGCGCCGCCGTGACCACCGATCGCGGGGGTGCCTCCGGCGTTGCCCGACCTCCGGAGCGCGCGATGACCATCGAGACCACCACACAGACACCGATTTCCGACACCGCGGCACCCGCCGTGGCGACGGACGCGGCCAGGGGGATTGTCTCCGAGGCGGCGTCCGGGAACGGCGGCGACACGCAGGCCCGCCAGGCCCCGCCGCGACCGGAGTCCACCGGGCCCGCGCGACCGGAGTCCACCGGATCCGCGCGACCGGACACCGCCGGGCCGGGGCTGCCGGCCGGGTTCGTCCCGAGGTTCACCGACCGGCACGTCGGCCCGGACCAGGCCGACCGCCGGGCGATGCTCGACCTGCTGGGGCTGGGCTCGCTGACGGGGCTGACCGACGCGGCGGTGCCCGCGGCCATCCGGGACACCGAGTTGGACCTGCCCCCGGCCGTCGACGAGACCGAGGTGCTCGCGGAGCTGCGCGGGCTGGCCGGGTACAACCGGCGGGTCACCTCCATGATCGGTCTGGGCTTCCACCCGGCGGTCATGCCCGGGGTGATCCAGCGCAACGTCCTGGAGAACCCGGCCTGGTACACGGCGTACACGCCGTACCAGCCGGAGATCTCCCAGGGGCGGCTCGAGGCCCTGCTGAACTTCCAGACGATGATCACGGATCTGACCGGCCTCGCCGTGGCCGGCGCCTCGCTGCTGGACGAGCCGACGGCGGCGGCGGAGGCCATGCAGATCGCCCACCGGGCCGCCCGGGGCCGCCGCTCGACCTTCGTGATCGACGCCGACACGCTGCCGCAGACCATCGCGGTGGTCCGGACCCGGGCGGAGGCGCTCGGCATCACCGTGCTCGTCGTCGACCTCCGCGACGGGCTCACCGGACGTCCGTCGCCGGCCCCGGGTGAGCGGCCGGCCGCCGGACCGGCCGCTCCCGCGCAGCCCGCCGCGCCGTCGGCACCGTCCGAGGTGCCTTCGGTAGTGCCGTCCGAGGTGCTCGGGGACGCCTTCGGCGTGCTGCTGTCATACCCCGGGGCCGGTGGGGAGGTGCGGGACCTGCGCGGAGTGATCGCACAGGCCCGGGAGCGCGACATCGTGGTGACGGTCGCCGCGGACCTGCTCGCGCTCACCCTGGTGCGCTCGCCGGGCGCGCTCGGCGCGGACATCGCGGTCGGGAGCACCCAGCGGTTCGGGCTGCCGCTGTCCTTCGGTGGGCCGCACGCCGGCTACCTCGCCGTCCGGTCGGGTCTGGAGCGGACGCTGCCCGGCCGGCTCGTCGGGGTCTCGGTGGACGCGGCCGGCAACCCCGCCTACCGGCTCACGCTGCAGACCCGTGAGCAGCACATCCGGCGGGAGAAGGCGACGAGCAACATCTGCACGGCGCAGGTGCTCCCGGCGGTGCTGGCGTCGATGTACGCCGTCTACCACGGGCCCGAGGGGCTGGCCGGGATCGCGGCGCGGGTGCACGGGCACGCCGTGAGTCTCGCCGCCGGGCTGCGCGCCGGCGGGGTGGAGATCGTCCACGACGGGTTCTTCGACACGGTGCTCGCCCGGGTGCCGGGGTGCGCGGCCCAGGTGGTCGCCGACGCGCTCGCGCACGGGGTGAACCTGCGTCTCGTCGACGGCGATCATGTCGGCGTCTCCTGCAACGAGACGACCGTGGCGGCCGACCTGCGGGCCGTCTGGTCCGCCTTCGGTGTGGGTGGCGCGGACGGGCCGGCCGCGGCCGCCGGCCCGGCGGCGGGCCCGGCCCTCCCGGCGGCGCTGATCCGCACCGGGGAGGAGCCGTACCTGGCGCATCCGGTGTTCCACACGCACCGGTCCGAGACGGCGATGCTGCGCTACCTGCGCCGGCTCGCCGACGTCGACTTCGCGCTGGACCGCGGCATGATCCCGCTCGGCTCCTGCACGATGAAGCTCAACGCGACGACCGAGATGGCCGCGGTCACCTGGCCGGACTTCGCCGACATCCACCCGTTCGCCCCACTGGACCAGGCCGCCGGCTACGTGTCGATGATCCGGGATCTGGAGGAGTGGCTGGCCCGGATCACCGGGTACGCCGGCGTCTCGGTGCAGCCGAACGCGGGCAGCCAGGGTGAGCTCGCCGGCCTGCTGGCGATCCGGGCCTACCACCGCGACCACGCCGCGGCCGGGAACCCGGTGCGCGACGTCTGCCTGATCCCGTCGTCGGCGCACGGGACGAACGCGGCGAGCGCGGCGATGGCCGGCATGCGCGTGGTCGTAGTCGCGTGCGACGCGGAGGGCAACGTCGACCTGGACGACCTCACCGCCAAGGCGGCCAAGCACGCCCAGGCGCTCGCGGCGCTGATGGTCACCTACCCGTCCACCCACGGGGTGTACGAGGAGGGCATCGCGCGGGCGTGCGCGGTGGTGCACGACGCCGGCGGGCTGGTCTACGTCGACGGGGCGAACCTGAACGCGCTGGTCGGGCTGTCGAAGCCGGGCCGGTTCGGGGCGGACGTGAGCCACCTGAACCTGCACAAGACCTTCTGCATCCCGCACGGCGGCGGCGGTCCGGGGGTCGGGCCGGTGGCGGTCGGCGCGAAGCTGCTGCCCTACCTGCCCAACCACCCGCTGCGCCCGGAGGCGGGCCCGGAGACCGGGGTCGGGCCGATCTCGGGGTCACCGTGGGGGTCGGCCGGCATCCTGATGATCCCGTGGGCCTACATCCGGCTGATGGGGGCGGAGGGGCTGCGCGAGGCGACCTCGGTGGCGGTGCTCAACGCCAACTACGTCGCCCGCCGGCTCGCGCCGCACTACCCCGTCCTCTACACGGGACGTAACGGCCTGGTCGCGCACGAGTGCATCCTCGACCTGCGGCCGTTGACGAAGGAGACGGGCGTGACCGTCGACGACGTCGCCAAGCGGCTGATCGACTACGGCTTCCACGCGCCGACGATGTCGTTCCCGGTGGCGGGGACGCTCATGGTGGAGCCGACCGAGAGCGAGGACCTCGGCGAGATCGACCGGTTCTGCGACGCGATGATCGCGATCCGGGCCGAGGCGGCGAAGGTCGGCGCGGGGGAGTGGCCCCGCGACGACAACCCGCTGCGCAACGCCCCGCACACCGCGGAGATGGTCACCGGGGACGAGTGGGCGCACCCGTACCCGCGGTCCGTCGCGGCGTACCCGGTGGCGTCGCTGCGCGCGGCGAAGTACTGGCCGCCGGTGCGGCGCATCGACGGCGCCTACGGCGACCGCAACCTGGTCTGCACCTGCCCGCCGGTGGAGGCGTTCGACGTGACGGCCGAGCCGGTGCGGGTGCCCCTACCTGCGGCGACGCCGGCCTGACGCCTGCACCGCCGGATGTGGAGAGCCGCTCTATTACCAGGTTCGTCAGGTAACGGAGCGGCCTTCTGTCGTATCTCGGTTGTGTCTCCCGAGGGGTCGGCGATGGGTGTGTCGTGCGTCCTTGGCACAATCGGCACGACGGCACCAAAGTGTGGCGTTCGTGGTGTTGCACCACGGACGCCGCACTCCTGGACAACCAGCCGGACGGGCGGGGCCCCACGGCCAGCGGAGCTGGCGGTCGGCCGGCACCCGGACCGAAGGCTCGCGAAGGGGACTTTCCGCGATGCAGGAGCAGATGAACAAGCAACTCGGCCAGCTGCGCCAGACCGCGGTCGAGCTGGGCCTGGGTCCGGCGCTGAAGCTGGTCCGCCGCACCGTGCTCCCCAGCGCCCGGCGCAACGCGGTCGACGACCGCCACCTCGCGCTGCTGCTGTCCTTCGTCCTGCAGGAGGACTCGAACTGCATCGACGTCGGCGCCCACCGCGGTGACGTGCTCAAGTCGATCGTGCTGCACGCCCCGCGCGGCGAGCACATCGGCTACGAGCCGCTGCCGCACCTGTTCGAGTACCTGTGCCTGGAGTTCCCGACCGTCACGCTCAAGCAGGCCGCGCTCGCCGAGAAGGCCGGGGTGAGCCCGTTCGCCTACGTCCGCAGCCGGCCCGCGTACAGCGGCCTGCTCCAGCGGACGCCGGACGGCGCCGAGGAGGTCGAGCAGATCGAGGTCGTCGTCGAGGTGCTCGACGAGACGCTCCCCCCCGACCACCGGCTCGACCTGATCAAGATCGACGTCGAGGGTGCGGAGTACGGCGTGCTCAAGGGCGGCGAGAAGCTGCTCTCCGCGAACCGCCCCTATGTGATCTTCGAGTTCGGCGCCGCCGCGCGGAAGTACGGGACCACCGCCGAGGACATGTACCGCCTCGTGGACGGCGACCTCGGCCTGCGCATCTTCGACATGGACGGCACCGGCCCCTACACCCTTGGCACGTTCCGCAAGACGTTCGACAACGGCAACCGCTTCAACTTCGTCGCGCACGCCTGATCGGGCGGTCGCGGGGCGAAGCCGAGCGCGTCGGCGCCCGCTCCGGGATACTCACCGGGTGGCGACGATCAACGGCATCGACGAGCTGAAGCGGGTCCAGGGCCAGGAGCTGGGAACCAGCTCCTGGCTCACGGTGACCCAGGATCAGATCAACACCTTCGCCGCGGCGACGGGCGACTGGCAGTGGATCCACACCGACGTCGAGAAGGCCAAGGACGGGCCGTTCAAGACGACGATCGCGCACGGCTATCTCACCCTGTCGCTGCTGCCGGTGATGGTCGCGGAGATCGCGCAGGTCACCGGCATCACCATGGCGCTGAACTACGGCCTGAACAAGGTTCGCTTCCCACAGCCGGTCCCGGTCGGCTCCCGGGTCCGCGGGACGCTCCGCAACATCTCGGTCGAGGAGATCCCCAGCGGCGCCCAGGCGGTCAACCAGCTCACCATCGAGCTGGAGGGCGCGGCCAAGCCGGCCTGTGTCGCCGAGTTCGTCGCCCGCTACCTGGTCTGACACCCGGACTGACCGGACTGACCGGACTGACACCCGGACTGCTGTCTGTTCCGCGGCCGGCTCCCGCCGGGCCCGCCACCGGCCTGACGGCTGCCCGTCAGCGTCGGGCTCAGGCAGACGGGTCGGTCACGACCGCGGTGACGACGCGGATCGTCGGGCGCCAGTGCAGGCCGCCCGCGTCGGTGGACGGGGCGTGCCACCGGGTCAACTCCTCGATCATCGCCGGGCCCTCGGCGTCGGAGACCTTCTCCAGCATGGAACGCAGAGCCGTCCCCCAGGCCCAGCGCCACCAGTGGGCCACATCGCGGAAGACGAGATCGGTGGCGACCAGCTCGTCCCGGGTGAGCGTGAAACCGGTCGCGGTGAGCGCGTCGGCGAGTGCACCCTCCGCCAGGATGGCGTGCCCCGGCCGGCGCTCGGCCGCACCGACCGAGGTCGCCAGCCGCAGCGGGTAGTCGGGACGGTCCCACAGCGGGTCCGCCGGCCCGAAGACGGTCACGGCCAGCCGCCCACCGGGCCGCAGGACGCCGCGCCACCGGGCGAGCGCCGCCACCGGGTCGGGCAGCAGGAACAGGCCCATCCCGCAGAGGACGACGTCTACCGAGCCCGGCTCGACGGGCGGGTCCATCGCGTCGGCGATCGTGACGTCGACCCATGGCAGCTGACGGGCCGCGACGTCGGCCGCGGTCAGCTCGACCATGGTCGGCGCCAGGTCGAACGCCCGGACGGAGCCGGCCGGCCCGGTCGCCTCGGCGGCCGGGAACAGCACGGCACCGCGTCCGCAGGCAAGGTCGATCACGTTCTCCCCGGGGGAGATGCCGGCCGCGGCCACCAGGGTCTTGCCCAGCGGACGGAAGAACGGCACACCGTGGACGTCGGCGTCGTAGTCGTACGCCGCACGGTCGAACACCGTGGCCGGGTGGGCCTGATCGACCTGCTCGGCCGGGTCGCCCGCCTCGCCCGCCTCGTCCGCCGGTTCGTACTCCGCCACCTCGGGACCCGCCGATCCGTGTTCCACCGGCTCATAGCCCGCCGGTTCGTGCTCCGCCAGCTCGAGCTGTGTCAGCTCGTGCTCTGCCGGCTCGAAACGGGCCGGCTCGAAACGGGCCGGCTCGTAGTACGCCGTCTCGTATTCTGTCGACTCGCGTGCCGCGGGTACAACCGGCCGGTCGCGCTCCGTCCGCGGGGCGAAGTAGGTGTTCTCCGCGGAGGGCGGGTAGATCTCGACCCCGCCATCCCTGATCAGGATCTCTATCGGGGCGTTGTCCCGGCCCCGGTGCCCACGCGGCAGGATCCGCTCCACAGTGATTTCCTCGATGGTGAAGCCACCCATCGTGATCGCCGACATCGCGACCCCGTCCACGGTGAGCCCGTCCATGGTGAGCCCGTCCACGCCGCGTGCCCTCTTCCGCCATGCCGCCTGGGCGGCGTTCTGTCTCTGGCGTCTCAGCTAACCAGGACAGAACGACACATTCCGTCACCCAGATGGCCGCCGGCGGAGCGTCCGAAGCCCCGCGGTGGGGCGTTGTCAACCGCTCTGACCTGCGGAAATGTAATTTCACCGCTGAAGTTCGCGGCCCTTCACCCCCGGGTCCACCGGTTCGGACGAGACCTGTGCGGGGATGCCTGAACCGGCCATCGCGCTGCCTGAAGAGCCCTGGAGGTGGTCGGTCGTCCCGGGATCGGTGGGCCCGTCGCCGTCGTCGCCGCCGTCGGTGGCGGTCTCCCGGGCGGTCGTGCGCTCCCGGGCTGGCCCCGCCTTTCGGGATGATTCGGACTTACTGGGCGTAACCGCCGTGCCGAGGGCCGTGGACCCGCCCCCCGCGGCGAGCTTGTCGGACTTCGCGGACCTCCCGGGCCGGCCACCTGGCCCACCCGAGCTCCCCGACCCACCGGACCCGCCCGACCCGTTCGGCCCGCCCGACCTGGACGGCCCAGCCGACCCGGACGATGACCCGGACCCGGACCCGGACCCGCTGCCGAGGCCGGTGGTCGCGCTCGCGAACCGCTCACCGTGGATGTCCACCCGCGGCAGCAGGACGTCGACCCATCTGGGCAGCCACCAGTTCGCCCGGCCCAGCAGCGCCATCGTGGCCGGGACCAGCACCATCCGGATCACCGTCGCGTCGACCAGGACGGCGACCGCCATCCCGACGCCGACCATCTTCACGGTCACGTCCGGGTCCAGGGCGAAGCCCGAGAAGACGGCGATCATGATGAGGGCGGCGCTGGTGATCACCCGGCCGGTCGAGGCGAGCCCGCGGACGATGCTGCCGTGCGGGTCGCCGGTGGCGACCCAGTCCTCCCTGATCCGGGAGAGCAGGAAGACCTCGTAGTCCATGCTCAGGCCGAACAGGACAGTGAACATCAGGACCGGCAGCCAGCTCGACATCGGGACACTGTGCGGCAGGCCGAGCAGGTCCGTTCCCCAACCCCACTGGAACACCGCCGTCACAACGCCGTAGGCGGCCGCGATGGAGAGCAGGTTCATCACCGCCGCCTTGATCGCCACGACCGGCGAGCGGAAGACGACGGTAAGCAGCAGCACCGACACCCCGACGACGAAGCCGACCACCCACCACAGCCGCTCCGAGAGCAACCCGGAGAGATCGGCGAAGATCGCCGTCGTCCCGGTGATCGACACGCCGGGCGGCAGCACGTCCGCGCGAAGTCGGGCGACCAGATCGGACGCGGCCTTGTCGCTCGGGCCGGTCGTCGGGACCACGCTGATCACCGCGGCCTCCCCGGACGGGGCGATCACCGGCGGCTCGACGGCCGTGACGCCCGGGACCGCGGCGACCTTCGCGACCAGGCCCGGCAGCTCCGGCGCCGGCAGCTGCCGCAGGTCGACGGCCAGCAGCAGCGGGCCGTTCTCGCCTGGTCCGTACTCGGCGGAGATCAGGTCGTAGGCGCGCCGCTGGGTCACGTCGGTCGGCGCGCTGCCGGCGTCCTGGGGCCAGGTGCGCATGGTCAGGACGGGCGCGCCGAGGGCCAGCAGGAAGATCAGTGCGGCGAGCGCCCACGGGCGGGGACGAGCGCCGATGCGCGCGGCCCACCGCGCGGTCAGGGTCCGCTTCGGCTTCGCCGGCGTCGCGTCCGAGCCGGTGCCAGTGTCGGCGCCGGGGGCCGAGCCGATGCCCGCCGGCCTCGTGGAACGGGCGACGAACAACTCGGCGTGCGCCCGGCGGCGCAGCACCCGCAGGTCCGCGAGACCACACAATGCCGGAACAAGGGTGACCGCGACCGCGACGACCGCGATGACAACGGACGCCGTTGTGAAGGCTGTCGTTACGTATGTGTTGAGACCGACCAGCCGCAGGCCCGTCAGCGAGACGATCACGGTGAGGCCGGCGAAGACGACCGACATACCGGCCGTCGCGTTCGCCCGCCCCGCCGCCTCCGCCACGGACAGGCCGGACCGCAGCCCCTCGACATGCCGGGTGACCAGGAGCAACGCATAGTCGATGCCGACGCCGATCCCCACCATCGACGCGAGGGTCGGGGCGATCGTGCTGACGGTCGTCGTCGCCGCGATCAGGGTGATGCCGGAGGCCCCGACCCCCAGCCCGATCATCGCCACCGCGATCGGCACCCCGGCGGCGATCACCGAGCCGAAGGCGATCAGGAGAATGAGCAGCGCGACCCCGACGCCGATCGCCTCGGCCCGGCCGTCGACCGACTGGAGGTTCTCCGAGATCTGGCCGCCGATCTCGACCTGCAACCCGGCGTCACTCGCCGGGGTGGCCGCCGCGTAGACGGCGTCCAGGGCATCGCGCCCGCCGAGCTGGGTGACCGGCTTCGAATAGTGCACAGTGAACAGCGCGGTGTCACCATCACGGGACAGTTCCGGCGGGCTCGCGACAATGGCGGACGGCACCTTGCCGAGTCGGGCACCGACGCTGGCCAGGATGGCCGGGTCGAGCTGGGCCTTGTTCGTGCCGTGCAGCACGACGCGCGCGTCGGCGCCGGCCAGGGTCGGGAAGCTCTGGCGCAGCAGGTCGGTGCCGACCTGCGAGGCGGTACCCGGGGCGTCGTAGTCGTCGCGCGGCTGACCCCCCGAGCCCGCGGCCAGCCCCAGGGCCGCCACCAGCACGGCAAGCCATATCCCGACAACCCGCCACGGCCGGGTGGCCGCGGCCGCGCCGATCCGGTACAGCAACCGGGACATCCGTCCTCCTCGACTCCGCTGGGCCGTCGTCTCCGCTCGGCCGTCGTCCCTGCTGGGCCGTCGTCTCCGCCGAGTCGCCAGGTCTCCGCCGGCCGGGATGCGCGACGGCCGGGATGCGCGACGGCCGGGGTGGGCGACGGCCGAGATGGTGATAGATGAGGGGGGTGGTGCACGGTGGTCGCGTGCACCGGTGGGAAGATAGGTGGGGTATCCATGGCACGGTGGGCAGGAACCCTGCGCGAACACTATGTCGCCGAATGCGCCGTAATCGGGCGAATCGCCCACATCGGCTCGCCCGCTGGGAGGCGGGACGTATGCGGGCACGTCGCGCGCTCGCGGTGTCATGAACACGACGCCCGCCAGTGCCTCCCGGCGTCTTGCGGTGCGGCGGCTTCTGCCGCCACCCGGTAGGCGCTCTGCGGTTCCGCGGAACCCCAGGATCAACTGTGGCCCGAGCCGGGTCACAGTGCTTCGGAGGCTCCGCTCACCGCTAACTGGTCGTCGCCGGCCGGGGGGAGGGCGCGGCCGCTGACGGCCACCCGGTCGCGCCCGGCGCTCTTCGCCGCGTACAGCGCGTCGTCGGCGGCGCCGAACAGGTGGAACGGGTCGGCGGCGTGGGTGGGCACGGCGGCCGCGCCGACCGAGACGGTCACCGCGATCACCTGCTCCCCGCGTACCTCGGACTCGTCCGTGTCCACACCGTCGGCGTTCCCGCCGCCGTCCGGCCCGCTCCGGGCCGACCCGGCCAGTCCGCCGCCTTCCAGCCCGCCGCTGCCCGTAGACGCACTGCTCGGCGGACCGCCGTCCGGCGGCGTGGGATGGTCTGTGGTGGTGCGGGTGCTGATTCGGATCGGCTCGCTGCCGACCTGGCGGCGCAGGCGCTCCCCGACGGTGGCGAGGTCGGTCTCGCGCAGGTTCGTGACCAGCACGGCGAACTCCTCGCCGCCGTAGCGACCCAGGACGTCACCGGGCCGAGTCGCCGCCTGTAACCGGTGGGCGACCTCGACGAGCACGCCGTCCCCGGCGAGATGGCCGTACCGGTCGTTGATCGCCTTGAAGTGGTCGACGTCGACCAGGAACAGGCCGAGCCGGGTGCCGTCGCGCAGTGCGCGGTCCACCGCCGCGGACAGCTCGCCTTCCAGGTGCCGGCGGGTGTGCAGCCCGGTCAGGACGTCGGTGATCGCGGCCCGATGCTGGTCGGCTACCAGACCCGCCATCCGGAAGATGATCAGAATGAACATCGCCGCGCTGGCCACCGCCACGACGACCAGCCCGCTGGTCTCCCCGCGCACGCACTGCACCGCGAGCACGACCGGGGCCACCAGCGCCGCGGCGGTCAGCGCGAGCAGGCGGGGGACGGAGAGCACCGAGCCGGGGCGGGTGCCACCCGCCTCGAGGCGGCTCATGCTCGGGTGTAGCGCGGCCGCGCCGAGGAACAGCGCGGTGGCCAACCAGAGGACGTCCAGCTCACCGCCGACCCGGTAGTCGCCGTCGAGCTGGCGCGGCACATAGCGGGCGTCGGCGGCGAGGACCGCGGCGAGGTGGGCGGCGAGCAGGTAGAAGGCCGGCGGGCGTCGGCCGCCGTCGAAGAACAGGCGCAGGCTCGCCGCGAACAGGGCGAGATCGCCCACCGGGTAGGCCACCGAGGCCAGGCTGACCAGCGGGGGCTGATCAAGCGCCAGTCGCGGGGCGACCAGGTAGACCCAGGAGACCAGCGCCCCGGCGACGGCCATCATCAGGCTGTCCAGGACACCGGCCACGCCGCCCGGCCGTCCCCGCCGTCGGGCGAGGATCATCAGGCCGGCCATCAGCAGGGGATAGCGGGCCAGGTGGCAGGCGTCCCCGATGCCGGGGAAGCCGTCGGCGCCGAGTCCGTCGCGGGAGTCGGTGAGGATCGCGTCGCCGAGCACGGAGATCGCCTGGGCGGCGGCGAACAACCACCAGGGCAGGCTGCCCACCGGCCCGTGGCGCCGCCTGCCCACGGCGACCGCCATCACCGCCGAGCCGCTGACCAGCAGGTGGAGCGCCACGCGCGGCCCGGACGTCCCGCCGGCGGCCGGGAGCGCGCACGAGGCGGCCACGAGGACCAGCCCGCCGGCCAGGTACCAGACCCAGCCACGGTCGGCCGGCGCACCCGCCGAGGGTCGGGCCGCCGTCACCGAGAACCTGGTGTCGCCGGCCACCGCGCGCCGGACGGGAGTGACCGGGCCATGTTCAGCGTCTCCGATACGAATGCCGGATCTGTGCGGGGCGCCGGTTTCCAGGGGCGCCGAGCCCGCGGGTGCGGGGTCCGTGCGTGGCGGGTGCACGGGGTGCCGGCCCGGGTCGGGGGGCGGGCTTCTCCCGTCGATGGCGATGCGGACGCGCGCCGCGCCGTCGCTCCGCGTGTCGGGTCAGCAGGCAGGGAGGTTCGACTTGGCGGGTCCGGACCTGTGACCCGTTTCGGAACCGTATCGAATGGTAGCTCTTCGTACACGCTCGTTTGACGGGCGGTGTGAGCTTTTGTCTGATTCTTGTTCCTGTGAGTTCGTTTCCGGCCGGGCCTGGTAGGCCCGGCTCCCCTCAGGCGAGCCCGAGGACGGAGATGAACCGCCGGGCCGCGGCACCGCCGGAGTCCAGAGCGATGGACCGGGCCCGGACGGTGTCGAGATCGTCGAGCAGCGCGGCGTCGACCTCGTCCGCGGCGGAGGCGTCCCGGACGGTGCCGGGGCGGCCGGCGGCGGAGTAGAGGAGGTCCAGGCCGGCCTCGGCCTCGTCGAACGCAGCCTCGTCGAAGTCCCAGTCGTCGTCCCGGGGGCGCACCAGGCAGAGCAGCCGCACCGCGGCCGGGCTGTGCCTGGTCAGCAGGTCGTCGACGAAGGCCAGGTTGCCCAGCGACTTGGACATCTTGACCCCGCCCGAACGGACGGTCCCCGGCCGCAGCCAGGCCCGCGCGAACGGTCGCACGCCGGTGGCGCGCTCGGCGAGCAGCGCCTCCACGGCGTGGTGGGGGTAGCGCAGGTCGGCGCCGCCGGCGTGCAGGTCCACGCTGGAGCCGAAGGTCGACAGGACCATCGCCGCGCACTCGGCGTGCCAGCCGGGCCGGCCGGGGCCCCACGGGCTGGGCCAGCTCGGGTACCCGCCGTCCGGCCGGGCGGCGCGCCAGACGGCGACGTCGAGTGGGTCGTCCCGTTCGGGGTCGTGCGGGTCGTCGTTGTACTCGGCGGCGAGGGCGATCGCGGCTGCCCGGTCGAGGCCGGCGCGTTCGGCGGCCTCGGCTGTCCGGGCGTAGACGCTGCCGCCGCGCTCGTAGGCGTGGCCGGCGCGCAGCAGCGCCGTCGCCAGCTCGACCACCCGGGTCACGGCCGCGCGCGCGGTCGGCTCGTGGTCGGGCGGGTGGATGTCGAGTGAGGCCATCGTGCGGTCGAAGGCGAACCGTTGGAGGGACGCGATCTGGTCGTAGGGCAGGCCGGTCCGGCGGGCCTCGTCGAACATCGCGTCGTCGACGTCGGTGATGTTGCGGGCCAGCTCGACCGGGACCCCGGCGTTGCGCCACACCCGGATCGCCAGGTCCGTCCACAGATAGGTGGCCGCGTGGCCGAGGTGGGTGACGGCGTACGGGGTGATGCCGCACGCGTAGACCCGGGCTCGGCCCACCACCGGCAGCGGCGCCCCGCCGAGCCGCAGCACGGGGCGCATCGGGTTCAGTGCGACATCCACCGCCTCAGCATGCCACCGCGGTGCCGGGCGGACACAGGCGTCGTCCGGACCGCCCCCGGGTAGACCTGTCGGTATCCGCCCTGGGCGGACCCGGCCGGCGTTCCGTACCCCCCGTGGATGGCGGGAACACGGGCCAGCCCGCAGGAGCGTGACGAGGATGACCAAGAGGACTCGTCCGGGGGAGTGACGATTCGTCGCGCAACATCCATACTTTGGGGCTCGCCGTTCGGTTGGTCTGGGGGCCGGTCGATCCCGCGGTGGGCGACCGAGGAAAGTCGTAACGACCCAGGGCCCGGAAGGACGCCCTGTTGACCCGGGGACGTCTGCCCGGAAAGCTTCGCCCAGGTGGTTCGTGCTGTATGGGAACCACCATGTGTTCCGCCGCTCACGTCTGCGCGGGCGTGACCGGCCTGGGGGGTTGGTCGTAACCAAGAAAGGCCTCGAGAGAGGGGCGTCCGTGCGAACGCTCGAACCCACCACCCTCGACCTCGACGCGATCGAGGTGGACAAGCTCAACAAAGGCGTCACGCTCAGTCTGCTGATACCCGCTCGCGGGCCTGAGGCGGCGCGGACGCTGGGATCCATCGTCGCGCTCAACCGGCAACGCTGGATGCAGGAACGCAGTGTCCTCGACGAGATCGGGGTCATAGTGGACCCCTCCTCGGACGGGGACGAGCACGATCTCGTCCGGATCGCGACCGAGGCGGGCGCGAGCTGGGTCGTGCGCGGCCAGTCCGTCCTGGAGCTCCACGCGGGGCGGGAGGCGGCCACGACCGGCGGCAAGGCGGGTGCGATGCGCAGTCTCGCCTACCTTGCGTTCGGAAATCGGCTCATATTCCATGACGCGGACCTCGAAAGCTACGATCCCGCCACCGTAGGTGTTCTCGCCGCCGCCGCGACGGCTGGTAACGCGCCGCTTTTCGTGAACGGAAGCTCGCGCAGGGTCACCGGCGACGGGCAGCCCGGCGGGCGTACGACCGAGATGCTGCGCTCGCTGCTCTCGAAACAACTCGCGCGCTATGTGCCGTCCATCACGCGCACAATCCAGCCATTGATCGGGGAGTTCGTCATCGACGCGGACGTCTTTGCGGCGCTCGCGTTCTCCCGTGGCTACGGGGTGGAGACCTCGCTGAAGGCTCTGGCTCTCGACCTTCTCGACTACTCGGACTGTCTCCAGGTCGAGCTGCCGATCAAGTATCAGGTTGGTCAGCACTACCACAACCTGGTCAAGCAGTTCCATGAGATCAGTTTCACAATCGACGTTCTCGAGGCGTACTTCCAACGCCGCCGGGTCGATCCGCATGTCGCCATCTGGCAGATTGCCGACAACTACGACCTCCTATTCCCGGGGCGTACGTACGCCCTGCACCGACCGCCGGGTTACGACGACATCGACTTCGTCCCGCGGCTGGGCTTCTACCAGCCGCTCGCGACGTCGTCGGCCTACCAGGCCCGGCTGCCCGAGATCAAGAGTGCTCGCCGTGTCGCACTGGACACCCTGAGCAGGCGGATGCGGGCCTCCGCCTGACCCCTCCAGCCTGAGCACGCCCGCGTGAACCCGCGGGCCTGAGCGGGCTGGGCTGAGTACGCCGGCCTCGGTGCGGGCCTGGTCGCCTCCCGGCGGTCAGGCCCGCACCGGGGTGGCCGGCCCGGCGGCACCGTCCGCGCGGGCGATCACGGCGTGGTGGTCGATCGGGGCCCGGTGGCCGGCCCGGTCCAGCGCGCCGAGCATCTGCTGGTCGAAGAGCTCCTGGCTGCCGGCCAGCGGTTCCGGCATGTGCCCGAACAGCTCCAGCGCGATCAGCCCGTGCAACTGGGTCCACACCGACATGCAGGCCGCCGCCCCGGCCGGGGGGAGGTCGGCGCAGTCCCAGGCCAGCAGCCGCTCGCGCAGGCCGGGTGACAGCTCCACCTCCAGCGGGGACGGGTCGATGTCGCCGGCCGCGATCGCCTCCGCCATGCACCGGAACATCACCGCGACGGACCGCTCGAGCTCGTTGATGAGCGCCTCGCTGTGGTCGGTGAGGTCGGTCGGCTGCGGGCCGAAGATCAGCGTGTACTCGGTGGGGCTGTCCTTCGCCCACTGGCGGTGGGCCCGGGCGACGAGGAGCCAGCGCACCGCCTGGTCGTCGGCGGGGGCCGTGGCGAAGGCGGCTTCGAGCGCGTCGGCGAGCGAGGCGTACGCGTCCTGGGCGAGCACGGAGATCAACGCGGCGCGGCTGTCGAAGTACCGGTAGAGCGCCGAGGGTGTCATCCCCATCGCGCGGGCGACGGCTCGCAGTGAGAGGGCGGCGGCGCCGTGCTCGGCGAGCTGGGCATGGGCGGCCGCCTTGATCTCCTCGATCGTCGCCTGGCGGACTCGTTCGCGTCGGGGGGCTGTGCTCGTCACGGTGCAATGCTGCGGTCCGCGGTGAGCGGTGTCAATTTTCGAGAACAGGGGTCTTGACGGCGACCGGTGTTTGCGAACACTGTTCTCTCAAGCGATCGGTTCTCTCGGGAGGGTCCCGTGTTCACGGCAGTAGCCAAGCTCGTCACCAACCGGCCACGACTCGTGCTCCTGGTAACTCTTGCCGCGCTCCTGGGCGCCGGGGCGCTGGGGATGGGCGCGTTCGGCAAGCTCGAGTCGGCGGGGTTCGACGACCCCGCCTCCGACTCCAGTCGGGCCGCCGACCTCGTCGACACGAAGTTCGGTGGGGAGCCGAACCTCGTCCTGCTCGTCACGGCCCGCGCCGGGGCCCCGGGCACGGACCCCCCGGCCGTCGACACCCCCGCGGTGGCCGACGCCGGCCGTCGCCTCGCCACCGAGCTGGCCGCCCAGCCCGGGGTGACCAACGTGTCGTCCTACTGGACCGGGGCCTCGCCGCTGGTCTCCGACGACGGCCGGGCCGCGCTGGTCCTGGCCAGCGTGGACGACGACCACGAGTCCGACCTCGTCGCGAAGTACGAGGACCTGTACAAGGCCGGCCAGCCCGGCGGGCCCGACGCCGACTCCCCGGTCACCGTCCGCCCCGGTGGCGCGGCGACCGTCGGGGAGGACATCAACGGCCAGGTGGGCGCGGACCTGGCCGTGGCCGAGTCCATCGCGATACCGATCACGATGGTGCTGCTGGTGATCGCCTTCGGCGGCCTGCTCGCCGCGCTGCTGCCGCTGGGGATCGGGCTGGTCGGCATCCTGGGCGGCTTCGCGTTCCTGTCGGTCGTCGGCGGCCTGACCGACGTGTCGATCTTCGCCGTGAACCTGACCACGGCGCTAGGTCTCGGCCTCGGTATCGACTACGCGCTGCTCATGGTCAGCCGGTTCCGGGAGGAGCTCGCCGCGGGCCACGACCGGGCCACGGCGGTGTCGACCACGGTGCGCACGGCCGGCCGCACGATTCTGTTCAGCGGTGCGACGGTGATCGTCGCGCTCGCGGTGATGCTGGTCTTCCCGCCGTACTTCCTGAAGTCGATGGCGTACGCGGGCATCGCCGTCACCGCGGTCGCCGTGATCACCGCCGTGACGGCGCTGCCCGCCGTGCTCATGCTGCTCGGCCCGCGGGTGAACGCGCTGCGCGTCGGCGGCCTGATCGGGCGGCTGCGCCGCTGCCGGGGTGAGTCCTCGGCCGTTGCGGGAGTCCCGACCGCCACGAGCGCCGCGGCGGGTGGGGGAGCGCCCGGGGCGGAGCGGGAGGTGCCGCGGGAGGCCGTCGAGTCGCCGTTCTGGCGGCGGGTGGCCACCACCGTCATGCGCCGCCCGCTGCTGACCGGGCTGCCCGTGATCGCACTGCTCCTCGCGCTCGGCGCGCCGTTCCTGCACGTCGAGTTCGGCACCCCGGACGACCGGGTCCTGCGCGAGCGCGCCTCCAGCCGGGCCGTCGGGGACGTCCTGCGCGACGACTTCTCCTCCAACGACGCCGGGGCGATCGTCGTCGTCCTCACCGGCCCGGCCGGACGGCTCGGCGAGACGGACGTCGCCGGCTACGCCCGGGAGCTGTCCGGGCTCGACGGCGTGGCCCGGGTCGACAGCTCCGCGGGCATCGTGCTCGACGGGCGGGTCGTCGTGCCACCGGGCCCGACCACCGAGCGGTACGCGGCCGAGAACGCCGCCTACCTGCGGGTGGTGCCCTCGGTGGAGCCGCACTCCGACGAGGCCCAGGCGCTGGTCGGCGAGATCCGGCACACCGCCACCCCGGCGGGCACCGAGGCGCTGGTCGGCGGCCCGCCGGCGGTGCTCGTCGACGGCAAGGCGACCATCGGCGACCGGCTCCCGCTGGCCATCGGTCTGATCGCGCTGGCCACGTTCGTCCTGCTGTTCCTGTTCACCGGCAGCGTGCTGCTGCCGCTGAAGGCGATCGTGATGAACGGTCTGACCCTGACCGCCGTCTTCGGCGTGGCCGTCTGGATCTTCCAGGACGGCCATCTCTCCGGGGCGCTCGGCTTCACCCCGGGCCCGCTGGACACGTCCATGCCGGTGCTGCTGTTCTGCATCGCGTTCGGCCTGAGCATGGACTACGAGGTCTTCCTGCTCTCCCGGATCAAGGAGGAGCACGACGCGGGCGCGTCGAACACCGAGGCGGTCGCCGCCGGCCTCGCCCGCACCGGTCGCCTCGTGACGACCGCCGCGGCGCTGCTCGCGGTCACCTTCCTCGCCTTCGGGACGTCCTCGGTGCGGTTCATGCAGATGTTCGGCCTGGGCACGGCGCTGGCGATCCTGCTGGACGCCTCGCTGATCCGCGGGGTGCTGGTGCCGGCGTTCATGCGGGTCGCCGGGGAGGTCAACTGGTGGGCGCCGAAGCCGCTGCGGGCGCTGCACGCCCGGATCGGCCTCAGCGAAGGCCCCCGCGCGGGGTCCGGCGAGGGGCCCACCGCCGAGGGAGTCAGTAGCGTTCGAAGCCCCGCCGGCGCTCCCAGTCGGTGACCGTCCGCTCGTAGCCGGCCAGCTCGACGTCGGCGGCGTGCGCCAGATGGTCGACGACCCGCTCGCCGAACGCGGCCCGGGCCGTGGCGCTCTCCCGCCACGCCCGGGCCGCGTCGCGTAGCGAGGCGGGCAGCCGCGGCACGTCCGGCGCGGCGAAGACGTTTCCCGCACGCGGCGGCGGCAGCGGCAGCCGGTTCTCGATGCCGTGCAGCCCGGCGGCGAGCATGCCCGCGATCGCCAGGTAGGGGTTGGCGTCGCCGCCGGGCACCCGGTGCTCGATGCGCAGCGACCGGCCGCGCCCGACGACCCGGATAGCGCAGGTGCGGTTGTCCAGGCCCCAGGCGATCCCGGTCGGCGCGAAGCCGCCTGGCGCCAGCCGCTTGTAGGAGTTCACGGTGGGCGCGTAGAGCAGGGTGAGCTCGGCCATGCAGGCGAGCTGCCCGGCCACGAACCACCGCATCAGCTCCGACATCCCGGCGTCCGGGCCGGCGCTGTCAGCGGGCGTGCCGGCGGCGAGGACGAAGCCGCCGTCGGCGGCGCGCAGTGAGAGGTGCACGTGGCAGGAGTTGCCCTCACCCTGGTCGTACTTGGCCATGAACGTCAGGGCCCGCCCGGCCGCGCCCGCGATCTTCTTCGCGGTCGTCTTGTAGAGCGCGTGCCAGTCACAGGTGCGCAGCGCCTCGTCGTAGCGGAAGACGATCTCGTACTGGCCCGGGTGGACCTCGGCCCGCGCCGACTCGACCGGTGCGCCCGCCGCGGCCATCGCCCGGCGGATCGACCGGACGAGATCGTCCATCCGCTCGGTGCCGGCGAGCGCGTAGTCGACGTTGTAGGAGCTGGCCGGGGTGAGTCGGGCGTAGTCGCGCCGGGCGGCCTTGCGGTAGGCCTCCTCGAACACGAGGAACTCCAGCTCGGTGCCGGCCAGCGCGCGCAGCCCCTGCGCCGCCAGCCGGTCCAGCTGCCGGCGCAGGACGGTCCGCGGCGCCACGTCCACCGGCGTCCCGTCGGGCCAGACCGCGTCCGCGATCACGATCGCGGACTCCGGGTGCCACGGCGCGTGCCCCAGCGTCGACAGGTCCGGGACGAGCCGCAGATCCCCGAAGCCGCCCTCCCACGGGTCGTAGGCGTAGCCGGGGCCGGTCTCCATCTCCACGTCGACGGCGTGCAGGTACGCGCACGCCCCCAGGCCGTCGCCGCCCAGCACCTCCTCGCGGAAGTACTCCGGTGACAGCCCGGTCCCCACCAGCCGGCCCTGCAGGTCGGGCACGGCGACGATCACCTCGTCCACGTCGCCGAGCAGCGTCGCCAGCCCCGGGTGCTCCGCCGTGTCGTCCGCCGCCGTGTGGTCCGCCCGCGTGCCGTCGGCCCGGGTGTGGTCCGGTTCGGGGGTCACCCGTGGCTCCGCCGCGGTGGGGCGAGCACCAGCGGGTTCGCCGCCGTGCCGTGCAGGACGTCGAACTGGGCGTCCCGCCCGGAGCGGTCGTGGAAACCGGCCCCGGCGAACTGCTCCCGGTTGAGGCAGACCCGCTCGAAGGACGGGGCCAGCAGGTCGACCGCGGCGAACCGCTCGGCGTACTCCGGGTGGGCCTCCTGGTAGTCCTCCACGGCGCCGCGCACGAGCGACCAGAACTCCTCCTCGGGTACGCCGAGATGGTCGGCGGCGATCACCGAGAAGTAGCGGAAGTGGCCGGCGAACACCGCCGAGAGCACCGAGTGGGCGAGCATCCGGCCCGGCCAGTGGCGGCACAGCGCGCCGGCGCCGCCGTCCGTCGCCGCCCGCTCGGGGAACTCTCCCTCGACGAGGTCGACGTCCGCGCCGAAGTCCTTCACCGCGATCCGCCGCGGGATCTCACCGGCGTCGAACACGCAGATCACGTTCTCGCCGTGCGGGGTGAACGCCACCCCGTACACGTACAGGTAGTGCAGCAGCGGCGGGAGCAGCGCGTCCAGCAGCGTGGTGAGCCACCGCGCCGGCTCGAGCCCGGAGCGGCGGACGAGCTCGGCGGCCAGCGACTCGCCGTCCGCGCCGACGGTGAGCAGGCAGGCCATGGTCCGGGCCCGCTCGCCGGGGGCCAGGAAGGACGCGACCGGCTCCCGCCAGAGCACCCCGAGCAGCTCGTGCAGCCGGTAGGGGGCGTCCGGCACCGCGTCGAAGGCGGGATGCGCGACGGTGGCTCCGGCGATCTCGGGCAGCACGACGACGCCGGTGGCCCGCAGCACCGGATCACCGTGGGCGAGCGACACCAGCCACGCCGAGACGGCCGGTCCGGCGGTGGCGTCCGCGGCGGACATCCCGCGCCACACCAGCGTGTTCCGGATCATCAGTGCGAGCTTGACGTCGCGCCGGCCCGGGGTGTCGATGTTCGCCACCGTGCGCACGGACTGCAACGGCAGATAGCGGTCGGGCGCCTCGCCGAGGTCGACCAGCTGCCCGGTGGCGAGCGGGCCGGCGAACATCGGCGCGACCACGTTCTCCCACTGCCACGGGTGCACCGGCAGCCACACGTACCGCTCGGCCAACGCGGCGGCGTCCGCCCCGGCGGTGGGCTCGAGCGCGGCACGCAGGACCGCGCCGAACTCGGCTCTGGTGGCGGCGGAGAGCTCGGCCTCGCACAGCCCGGTGGCGCCCAGCCCGGGGCCGGTGACGAGCCGCGCCAGCTCGGCGTGGGCGGCCACCCAGCGCAGCCGGAACGGGCGGCGCGACTCCGGGGCGTACCGCGCCGCGTCGGCCGCGTCGAACCCGAGCCGCCCCTTGTTCGCGATCATGCAGGGATGGCCGGTCTGGTGCCCCTCCAGCTCAAGGTGGGAGAGGTCGGCGAGCGCGCGGGCCGGCAGGGCCGTCCGCAGGATCTCGGCGTCGGCGCGCTGGGTGGCCGTCACCTCGCGCACGACATCGGTCAGGACGTCCCCGGACCAGCCCAGGCCCTGCCGGGTGTCGAGCAGGAACCGGGCCGGGTCCCAGGCCGGCTCGCCGTCGCGGCGCAGCGTCGCCGGGTCGGGCCACCAGGTGCCGAACGTGCCGCGCCGGGCGGTGAACGTGTACGTGACGGGGCCGCACTCGATCCGGTACGGCGCCGCCGCGCCGCGCCCGACCGGTGGCGGGGTGCGCGGCGGGGACGCCGGCTCGGCCCGCGGGACGAGCAGCTCCTCGTAGGCGAGCTCCGCGATCAGCCGGGTGAGCAGCGCCAGCCCGGCAGCGCGCCACCGCCCCGCGGCGGCTGTAGGAAGCCCGGTGGTCAACGGCCCGCTCCGCCGACCTCGACGGGCCGGGCCGGGGCGGTGCCCGCGGCGGGCCCGCCGGGCGACTGGGGCCGGGCCGGGACGCCGAAGGTGGTGAACGCGGCCGGGCGGGGCAGGCGGTGCGCCCGGCCACCGGTGAGATCGTCGAGGATGACCGCCGCCCGCCAGGCCCCCAGCCCGAGGTCGGGCGCGCCCACACCGTGCGTGTGCAGCTCGGCGTTCTGGACGTAGATCCGCCCGCTCACCTCCGGCTCGGTCGCGACCCGGTACCGCTCGTCGACCTTGAACCGGCCGCCGGCGTCGAGGTCGAGCAGCCCGGCCACCGGGTCGAGCAGCGCCGGCCGCCGCGCCGCGTAGCCGGTGGCCAGCACGACCGCGTCGGTGTCGACGGCGAACTCCCGGTGCTGGTCACGGTGCCGGCAGCGCAGGCGGTAGCTGAGCTCTCCGCCGCCGTGGGTCACCCCTTTCACCGACACGTTCGGCAGCAGCAGGGCGTCCGCGTCGGCGCCGCCGATGCTGCGTTCGTAGAGCAGGTCGTAGATCTCGGCGATGGTCTGCGCGTCGACGCCCTTGTACAGCTGCCACTGGCCGGGGACGACGGCGTCCTTCGTCTCCTGGTCGAGTCCGTGAAAGTAGCGGACGTGGTCTGGAGTGAACTGTTCCAGGCCCAGCTTGGAGTACTCCATGGGGGCGAAGGCCCTGGTCCGGGTGATCCAGGCCAGCGAGTGCCCCGTCCCGGGCTGCGAGCGGAGCAGGTCGAGGAACACCTCGGCGCCGGACTGCCCGGAGCCGACGACGGTGACGTGCCGGGCGCCGTCGAGCTGGTCGCGACGTCCCAGGTAGTCGGCCGAGTGGAACACCCGGGGGCCGGCCACGGTGGCGAAGGCCTCCGGGACGGCCGGCTCGGTGCCCACGCCGAGCACCAGGTTGCGCGCCGTCACGGTCACCGGGGCCGGCTCGCCGGCGTGGCTGACCGTCACCCGGAACAGGGCGGCGTCGGGATGCCAGCGCACCGCGTCGACCCGGGAGCCGAACCGCGCCGACCCCAGGGCGTGCGCCACCCAGCGGCAGTAGTCGTCGTACTCGCGGCGCGGCAGGTGGAAGCGTTCGTAGAGGTAGAACCGGAACAGCCGGTCGTGCTCGCGCAGGTAGGACAGGAACGACCAGCGGCTGGTCGGGTCGATCAGCGTGACCAGGTCGGCCAGGAACGGCACCTGCAGCGACGTGCCCTCGAGCAGCAGCCCGGGATGCCAGCGGAACGCGTCCTGCCGCTCGAAGAAGGCCGTTCGCAGCCCCGGCACGCCGTCGGCGAGCGCCGCCAGCGACAGGTTGAACGGGCCCAGCCCCACACCGAGCAGGTCGTAGGGCGCGCCGGCGGACGCCTCAGGCCCGGCGGCGGGGGAGGGTGACATCACGGGCGGACCTCCACGAGCGGATTGGGAATCTCCACGTAGACGGACTGGCTCGCCACCGGCCCCACCAACTCGTCCCGGCCGTCCACGCACATCCGCAGGTTGGCCTTGCAGGGCAGGGTGGGAGCGTCCAGCAGCTGGTCAAGCAGGCCGTGACGGGGCAGCTCCGAGCGCAGCGCGAGGAGCGCGTCCCGCAGGCCGCGCAGCAGGTCGGGCTCGTCGGCGATCCCCGCCGCGCCCAGCGCCCCGATGACAGCGAGGGCGTTGTTCACGACGGCGTAGTAGACGACCCGCTGCTCGACCAGCTCGTCGTCGAACACCGCGGGCAGGCCGTCGCCGAGGCCGGGGACCTCGCGCCGCGCGGCGTCGGCGTGCGAGGCGGCCAGGTAGTAGCCCTGGCTGTCGCGGTACCACCCGGCGATCGGCCAGCCCCGCTCGTCCAGCGAGACGAGGGTGTTCTGCAGGTGGGCCTCCAGGCCGACGCCGCGGCGCAGGTAGAGGTCGAGCACCGGGATGACGAGCACCCGCAGGTAGCGGGCGAACCACTCGCGGGCCACCGGCCCGGTGGGTGCTGATCCGGCCAGGCGGCTGATCAGCCCGGCGAGCATCGACCGCCGCGAGCGACCGGGAGCCCCCGGCTCCAGATCCGGCCGGTCGGCCACCAGCGCCGCGGCGCACGCGACGCGGTCACCCGCGCCGAACGGGTTCGTCCGCAGGGTGCACTCCAGACCCTCGGCCCGCACCCCGGCCCAGGACGGCTCCGGGACGAGCCGGAAGGCCGGGTGGCGGGCCCGCAGCCACCCGTCGAGGGCCAGCCGGGCGTACCTGGCCATCTCGGCGCCCAGATCGAGCTCGTCGCGGTGCAGCTCGCGCCGCGAGTTGGTGATCCGCATGCCCAGCGAGAGCTTGAGCATGACCGGCGCGTCCGGCCGCCAGACGGTGCGCAGGGACGCCGTCGGGAACCAGGGCGGGCCGGTCGGGCCGAGGTCCACCAGCCGGCCGTCCGCGAGCAGGCCGGCGACGTCCGGGCGGGTGGGGACAGCCCGCGCCTGCCAGGGATGGGCCGGCAGCGCCCGGTACCCCGGCGGTAGCGCCGGGCCGCCGCCGCGCAGCGACGCGAGCAGCGCGGACGGGTCCGGGCCACCGTGCCGGACGATGTCGGGATGCGCGGCGAACCAGTGCAGCGGGAAGGAGCCGTCCAGCTCGGGTGAGTACCGGGCGCACTCGGCCTCGGGCGCCTCCCCCCGGTTCTTGGCGGCGGGGTGGAACGGGTGCCCGGTGACGAGGGCGCGTTCCGCGGCGAGGAAGGGCTCGGCGGGCGCGCGGCGGGGGAACGCGATGATGCGCGCGATCCACTCGGCCGAGTCGAGGACGCGCGCCAGCGCCGTCCGCGTGGCCGCGGCCGGCGACCCGGCTCCGGCTCCGCCCCCGCCTCCAGCTCCGGTCGCGGCTGCGGCCTCGCGGATCAGGAGCGCGGCGAGCAGGCTGGCGTCGAGCGGGGCGCCGCCCAGCCGCGGCCGGCCGAAACGGTGCCAGCCGGTGGCGGAGCGGTAGGTCAGCGCGACGTCGACAGTGAGCCCGGTGGACGGCAGCGCCAGCCGCAGCTCCCCACCACCGGGGACCGGCGGCGGCCCGAACTCCCGGGTCCAGCAGCGCAGCAGCACCTCGGTCACGACCTCGTCCGCAGCGTCCGCCGGAGCCCACGTGCCTACCGGAGTCCTCATGCCCGCCGGAGCCGTCGCGGCCGTCGCGGACGTGTCGGACGTGTCGGACGTGTCGGCGGGACCGCTCGGGCCGGTCACGCCGCCGGCTCGGCGGCCAGCCGGTCGCCGGTCGCGGCGACGAGGGCGAGCAGGGCGGTGACGTCGGCCGGCGTCGCGGCCGGGTTCAGCAGCGTCAGCTTGAGGTGGACGGCGCCCGGCCCCCCCGCCCGGGGGCCCCCCCCGCCCGCCCCCCCC
>NZ_JALKFY010000829.1:40021-84055 GCF_023242985.1 Frankia sp. Mgl5
GCGGCGGCGGCGGGCCCGCCCCCCGCCGCCGCCGGCGGCCCCCCCCCCCCCCCCCCCCGGCCGTGGTCCGCCCGACGACCGCCGCGCCCTCGGCGAGCAGCCGGAGCCGGATCGCCGCGTTCAGCCGGTCCAGCGCCTCCCGGCCCCCCGTCTCCCGGTCGTGGACGTAGCGGAAGAGCACGGTGCTGAGAGCCACCGGTGCCGAGAGCGCGAGCCGCTGGTCCGCCTCGATGACGGCCGCGGCGTGCCGGGCGAGGCGGTGGCAGGCGTCCACCAGGGCGCCGAGCCTGTCCCGGCCCAGCGCGCGCAGGGTCACGGCGATCTTGAATGCGTCCGGCCGGCGGGTGGTGCGAAGCGACCGGCCCAGCAGGCTCGGGTAGCCGGCGGCGGTCTCGTCGGCGGGGTTGAGGTAGGCGGCCTCGGTCTCCAGCCGCTCCCACCCGCGGCCGGACGGGGTGAGGAAGATCCCCGCGGGGGCCGGTTGCCATCCCAGCTTGTGCAGGTCGAGGGCGATCGAGTCGGCCTCGGCCAGCCCGGCGAGCAGCCCGGACAGCCGGTGGGAGAACAGGGCGCCGCCGCCGTGGGCCGCGTCCACGTGCAGCCAGCCGGGTGCGGGGTGCGCACGCACCGCCGCGGCGATCTCGCCCAGCGGGTCGATGGCTCCCGCGTCCGTCGTGCCCGCCGTCGCGACGACGAGGGCGGGCCCGCCGTGGCCGGCCAGTGCCGCCCGCAGCGCGCCGACGTCCATCCGGTGCGCGCCGTCGACCGGGACGGTGACCACCTCGCCGAGCCCCAGCAGCTCGGCGCCGCGGCGCACCGAATGGTGGCCGGCCGCCGAGCAGAGGACGGCGACCCGCGGCCCGACAACGCCGCCACCGCCACCACCGCCACCGCCACCGCCACCGCCGCCACCGCGGCCCTGGGCGCCGATCAGCAGCCCCATCAGGTTGGACTCGGTGCCGCCGGTGGTCACCGTGCCCACCGCGCGCGCCGGGTCCAGGCCGGCCAGCTCGGCCAGCGCGGCGACGACCTCCGTCTCGACCGTCGTCGCGGCCGGGGCCTGGTCCCAGGAGTCCAGCGACGGGTTGAGCGCGCTGACCGCGAGATCGGCGGCTACGGCGACGGGCAGCGGCGGGCAGTGCAGGTGCGCCGCGCAGAACGGGTCGGCGGGGTCGGCCGAGCCCGCCGAGAGCATGCGGGTGAGGGCATCGAGGGCCGCGGCCTCGCCGCTGCCCGCCGCGGTGAGCAGCCGCCCCCCGCCGAGCGCGGCCAGCGCCACCCGCCGGACGGCCACCGGCCCGCCGGCCGGCAGCGGGCCGACCCGGTCGCGGCGGCCCGCGTCGAGCGCGCCCAGGGCGACGCCGAGCAGGTCCCGCAACTCGTCGGCCGGGCGGTGACCCGGCCTGGTCATCCCGCCTGCTCGGTCGCCGCGGTGACTGTCGCCGCGGAAACTGACTCCGCGAGGATCTCCAACGCGAGGTCGGCCTCCTCGTCGGTGACGGTCAGCGGCGGCAGCAGCCGCAGGACGGCGTCGTCCCGGCCGCCGAGCTCGATGATCAGACCACGGGCGAGGCACTCGGACCGGATCGCCGCGGCGAGGCGGGGGTCCGCCGGGCGCGCGCCGATCTCGTCCGGCGCCGCCTCGGCAGAGACGACCTCCAGCCCGAGCATCAGGCCCCGCCCGCGCACGTCGCCGATGAACGGCTTGCCCCGGGTGATGCTCTCCAGGCCGGTCAGCAGCCGCTCGCCGGCCGCGGCCGCGCGCTCGGCCAGGGCCTGCGTCCGCACGAGCTCGAGTGTGGCGCGCCCGGCGGCCATGGCGAGCTGGTTGCCGCGGAACGTGCCGGCGTGCGCGCCCGGAGCCCAGGTGTCCAGCTCGGCGCGGTAGGCGACGACCGCCAGCGGCAGGCCGCCACCGATCGCCTTGGACATGACGAGCATGTCGGGCACCACCCCGGCGCGCTCACAGGCCCAGAACGTGCCGGTGCGCCCGACCCCGGTCTGCACCTCGTCCAGGATGAGCGGGATGCCGCGGCGGGTGGTGAGCTCGCGCATCGCGCGCAGCCAGGTGTCCGGCGCCGGGATCACGCCGCCCTCGCCCTGCACCGGCTCGAGGATCATCGCCGCCGGGCTGGTGATCCCGCCGCACGAGTCGTCGAGCAGCCGCTCGACGTAGTTGGCCGAGATCTCCGCGCTCGCCGCGCCACCGACCCCGAACGGGCAGCGGTAGGGGTAGGGAAACGGCAGCCGGACGACCGCCCCGGCGACCGGCAGCGGCTCCTTCGCGGCGACCTTGCCGGTCACGGCGAGGGCTCCGGACGTCATCCCGTGGTAGGCGCCGGTGAAGGCGAGCACGTTGTGGTGCCCGGTGACCGTCTGCGCCAGCTTCAGCGCCGCCTCGACAGCGTCCGCGCCGGTCGGCCCGCAGAACAGCAGCTTCGGGTCCTCCCGCAGGCCGGGCGGCAGGTCGCCCACCAGCTCCGCGGCGAACGCGTCCTTCTCCGGGGTGGCGATGTCGAGGGCGTGCAGCGGGGCACCCGAGCGCAGGACCCGCTCGATCTCCTCGACGACCACCGGGTGGTTGTGGCCGACGGCCAGGGTGCCGGCACCGGCGAGGAAGTCCAGGTAGCGCCGTCCGTCGGCACCCACGATCCAACAGCCCGCCGCCTCGACCGGCACGATCGGCAGGGAGCGGGCGTAGGTGCGGGCGGCCGATTCGCGGGCCTCCTGCCGGGCCAGGATCGCCGGCGCCACGGCGGGATCCGCGCCGTCGGGGCCGACGCCGACATCGGCTGGCGAGATCGTCGTCACGGGCGATTCCCCTTCGAACGGGCCGGGTCAAGGAAGGCTAACTTAATTCATTCCCGATCCCCGGCCTGTGAACGAGTAGAGGTCTTCCTCTCACGGCTGCCCTCGCGGTCGCGGTTACCCGCACAAAAATGTTGCCCTTCGTAAGGTTACGATCGCCCAGGGCTGGAAACGGGTCGTTTCCGGTGGCCTCCGGCGGTCAGACGTCACCCACGGCGGCCCGTGGCAGCTGCTCGTAACGCCGCCGGGCTTGCGCGTTGCGCATCAACCCCGTCATCGTCACATGTCGGGACGTCGGACGTCGCGCGGGAACCGAGCCGAGCGGGTGCGGTCCTGGTCACGGGCGCACGGGCGCCGGAAGGGTGCGCCGTGCTGGATCTCCCCATCTCCGCCGCGCCGCTGCGCGCGCTCGACCCGGATCGGCTGCCGGCGGCGGTGCTCGCGTGCCTGCGGGAGTGGCCCGCGCGGCGCGGAGAGATCGGCGGCTACCTCTACTCGCCGGCGGTGGCCGCGGCACGGGCCGCCGAGCTGCGCCGACACCTGCCCGACTGGGCGGAACTGCTCTTCGCGGTCAAGGCGAACGCCTTCCCCCCGATCCTCGACGCCCTGCTCGCCGGAACCGCGAACACCGACGCCGGGACCGCCGCGGGTGCCGGGAGCGGCGCTCGTGCCGGTGCCGGTGCCGGTTCCGGGAGCGGCGGCGGCGCAGGTGAGGGGGCCGGCATCGATGGGTTCGAGGTCTCGTCGGCGCACGAGCTCGCCCTGGCCGCCGCGGCCGTGGAGCGTGCCCGGCAGCGGGGCGCGGTGCGGGCGGCCGGGCAACACCCGTCCGGCGGGGCGCGGCTGGTGGCGTCCGGGCCGGGCAAGTCGGTGAGCCTGCTGCGTGCGCTCCTTGGCGCGGCGCCGGCGGTGGGCGCGGTGCCGGCGGTCGACGTCGTCAACGCCGAGAGCCCGCTGGAGCTGCGGCGGATCGACGCCGTGGCGGCGGAGACGGGGCGGCGGGCCGCCGTCGCGCTGCGGGTGAACCCGGCCCGCGTCGGCCTCTCCGGCTCGCTGCGGATGGGCGGGCGCCCGACCGCTTTCGGAATCCAGGAGCGGGACGTGCCCGCGGCGGTCGAGCTGGCCCGCTCGCTGCCGTGGATCGACCTGGTCGGCTTCCACGTCCACGCGGTGTCGGGGAACCTCGATGCCACCGCCCACCTGGACTATGTGCGGTGGTGCCTGGACTTCGCCGTCCGTCAGGCCCGCCTGGGCGATGTCGACCTGCGGGTGGTGGATGTCGGCGGCGGCCTCGGGGTGCCCTTCGAGCCCGACCGGCTCGGCGAGCGCCCCTTCGACCTGGACGTCTTCGGCGCCGGCCTGGACCAGTTGCGCCCCCCGACCGGGGTCCGGGTGGTCTTCGAGCCCGGCCGGGCCATGGTGGCCGACTGCGGCTGGTACGCGGCCGAGGTGACCGACGTCAAGCTGGTCCACGGCGGCGCCTTCGCGGTCCTGCGCGGCGGTATCCACCACTTCCAGCTGCCGACGTCCTGGGAGATCGTCCACAACTTCGCCGTCGTCCCGCGGGACGACTGGCTGCCCGGCTGGCCCCGGCCGGAGGTGGCCGCGGGCCCGGTGACCGTGGTGGGGGAGCTGTGCACCCCCGAGGACACCCTCGCCCGCGACGTGACCGTCGACCGGCTGCGCGCCGGGGATGTCGTCGTCTTCCCGATGGCCGGCGCCTACGGCTACGAGTTCGCGATGCACGAGTTCCTCGGCCACCCGCGCGCCCACCGCGTCGTCGTGGACCAGCCGGGCACGGGAACGGGACTCAACTCCGGGGTCCCCGGTCGGCGCGGTACCTAGGGCGTCCGGATGACCGGGAGGTCGAACCAGAGGTACTTGCCGGACCCTACCGACACCGCGCCCCAGCTGCCGGCCAGGGCGTCCAGGACGAGCAGGCCGCGGCCGCCCTCGGCGTCCGGGTCGGCCTCGCGGCGCTGCGGCAGGGTGGTCGACGTGTCCGTGACCGAGGCGTGGACGAGGCCCGGCCGCAGCTCGACCAGCAGCCACACCGGTGGCCGCCCGTACTTGACCGCGTTGGTGACGAGTTCGCTGACCAGCAGCTCGGCGGTGCACCGGGTGTCGTCGGGCAGGCCGGTCAGATCCAGGCACTCCCGGAGGACCCGCCGCGCCTGCGGGACGGCGGACGGCAGGTAGGGCAGCTCGGCGAGGATGTGCGTGGCCGGTGGGCGACACGAGCTCGCCTGCCGCACCACGTTCATCGGAACCGACGTAGGACTCATCGATCACCATGTCTGAACGGGGACATCCCGGACCGCCTACCCATCGGATCGCCTGAGCAATCTCCTACGCGGTGTTGTGTGACGAACGTCCGGCAATGGTGTTGGGGCCATTGGCGGGTGTTGTGCCATCGGTGCTCCAACCAGTTCACCACACCGGCGAACCGCCTTCACTCCGGGGCGTCGCCGGGTGGTGAGCGACCGGCGAGGGGCGGCCGGGACCGAGGTCAGTCCGCGACCCGGGTGACCAGGATCGCGACGTCGTCGCGCAGGTTGCCGCCGGCGAAGCGCTCGGCGGCCGTGAGCACCCGGTCGGCCACCCCCTGCGCGGACAGACCCGCACAGCCGGCGACCGCGTCGACCAGCCGTTGGTCGCCGAACAGCTCGCGCCCGCGGCGCGCCTCCACCACCCCGTCGGTGTACAGCACCAGGGACTCCCCGGCGTGCAGGTGCAGGTCCAGGCCGGGGAAGGACGTCTCGCCGTCGTCGAGCACGCCCAGCAGCGTGCCTGTCCGGCCGACGAGCGAGGCCGTGCCGTCCTTGTGCAGGACGACCGGCTGCGGGTGGCCGGCGAGGTGCAGGCGCAGCCGGGCGCCGTCGGTCTCGGACGGCAGCAGCGACGCGGCGGCCAGCGTGCAGAACCGGCCCTGCCCGTTCGGGTGCGAGGTGGCGGTGTCCCGTAGTGCCCGGTTCAGCTCGACCAGCAGCTCCTCGAGGTCCGCGCCCCGCCCGGTGAGCAGGCGGAGCACGGCACGGGCCACACCGGTGACGGTGGCGGCCTCCGCGCCCTTGCCGCAGACGTCGCCGATGGCCACCGTCCACCCGGTCGGGCCGGAGATCAGGTCGAAGAAGTCCCCGCCGACGTCCAGGCCGGCGGACTGCGCGGCGCCGTAGGCGGAGCCGAGATCCATCCCGGGGATGCGGGGCAGCGCCGGCGGGCGCAGGCCGGCCTGCAGGGTGCCGGCGAGCTCCACCTGGCGGCTGTAGAGCCGGGCGTTGTCCACGGCGAACGACGCGCGCCGGGCCAGGTCCGCGAGCAGGTCGATCTCGTCCGCGAGGAAGGTGTGCCCGGCCGAGCGGCCGAGCGCGAGCACGCCGAGCACCCGCCGGCGCGCCTGCAGGACGACGACGAGTGCCGGCCCGCCGAACGCCGTGACGGTCTGCACCTGGTCCCCACGGGCGGCGCGTACAGCGGCCATGAGCGCGCCGTCCGGGTCGACGGCGGCCTCGTTCAGCGCCGCGGTCTCCGACTCCTCGGCATGCCCGACCGCCTGGAGCTTCGGGCCGGCGTCGTCCCGGTTGAGGTACACCGCGCACCACTGGGCGAGGCGGGGGACCGGCAGCCGGGCGAGCAGCGTCAGCGAGTGGGTGAGATCCAGGCTGCCCGCGAGCAGGTCGGACGCCTCGGCGAGGAAGGACAGCATCCCGATGCGGCGCTCCTCCGCGCGCCGCATGTCGCCGCCGCCGAGCGCCAGCGCCATCCACCGCGAGACGAGCTGGATCCGCTCGATGTCGAACGGGTCGCGGTCGAATTCGGCGTGGTGGACGCCGTCGTGGTGGGCGCCGTTGCCAGGCTCGTGGCCCGCGCCGGGCTCGCCGGGCTCGCCGGGCTCGCCGGGCTCGCCGGGTACGCCGGGTACGCCGGCCGGGCGGTCGTCCGCGGCGCGGTACGGCCACAGCAGGAGCTCGCCGAGGCTGTCCTGCGTCGGGTCCAGGGCGAACACCCGGGCGTCGGCGCTCGGCCCGGTACGCCCGAGCGTGGCCACGGTCTCGGTGCGCACACCGTCCTGCGAGGGGCGCTGCACCCGGCCGCCGGCGGCCGGGACGGCGTCCAGCAGCTGGGCGAGCAGTTCGGAGACCTCGCCCTCGGCGGTCAGCGCCCGTGCGGTGTCGCGGGCCAGCAGCCGGGGCATCCGGGTCGACATCGCTGTTGGTGCCCGGGCCGTCACCGTGGTGGTACCGGCGCCCGCGCCGGCGGTGGTCATCAGGAGATCGCCGACAGGCGACGCGCCGAGCGGGCCCGGAGGAGGGCCCGAAGGTGTGGGCTGTGGGGGTACCGGATCGTGGGTGATGCTCGGCGCGGAATGGACGTCGTCCAGCGCGGCCGACCGCCGCGGGTCCTCCCGCCGCCGGGACTCCAGCCGGAACCAGACCGTCTTCCCCCCGGCCACGTGCTCCGTTCCCCAGGAGCTGGCGAGCGCGTCGACCAGGGCCAGCCCGCGCCCGTCCTCACGCAGGCCGTCGATGCCGGCCGTGCCGCCGCCGATCGTCTCGAACCCTTCAAGTCCTTCCAGGCTCTCCAGGCTTTCGATGTCCTCGTCGGGGTCGGTGGGCTGCGGCCGGCGCACGGCCGTCTCGCGCCGGCCGACGCCGATGCGCACGGGATGGCGGTCGCCCACGGCCACCCGCACGCTGCCGTGCTCCTCGGCGACGTCGACCGTCGCGACCGTGCCGGCGTGCACGACCACGTTGGTGACCAGCTCGGTGACCAGCAGCAGCGCCGAATCCAGCGTGTCCTCGTCCAGCCTGCCGCGCAGCGTCTCCTGCACGAACCGCCGCGCCGACCGGGGTGAGTCGGCGGTCGGCGGGAGGGCGACCGAACGCGGTGGAGTGCGCCGGTCTCCGGCCTGTGCCGCGGGGTCGGCGTTCATGTGGCTCAGTCTCTCCTGCGTTGTCCTCGGTAAGGCGGATACTGGCGGCTGATGCGTTCGGTCCGAGCGCTCTTGTCGTGAAGTTGTGCAGCGTGAAGTTGCTCAGTCGGGGACAAAAGTCCACGGCGGAACCACAGTCCGGATCGACCGCACGACACCATCACACCTCCCCTCCACGGATGCATTCCGCACCACCGACCGCCCCACGCCCGTCCGCCGCCGGATCTGGACCACACTGCCGACGGCCCCCCGCGGGCCGGCGCCCCACAAGCCGGACCGCCAGCGACCCGACGACCAGCAGCCCGACCACCAGCGACCGAACCCGCACAGGCCAGTCCCGTCCGATCCCCAGGAGCCAGCCGAACGGATGCGAGCCGCATGGACGCCGACCCGACAGCCGCCGACCCGACAGCTGCCCGCCCTCCGCCGGCAGCGGCCCGGGCCTGGTCGCGCACCCCACAGGGTGGTCACCGAACCCACCGACGTCGGTGCCGGAGTCGTTCTGAAGCGGTTCGCAGCCCCGATAATTCCACCGTCACAGGCAAGGTAGGAGACTGATGAGCGCCGACGCGAGCCCCGACCGCCAGCAGTTCCCCGCGAGTGCCGGGGATTCCGGTGGCCCGCCCGCGGGCGCCACGGCCACCCTGCCGGTGAACGCCGCGGTGAACGGCACGGGCGCGGGCGCCGCCGCGGGGGCCGGCGGTGGCACGGACGCCCTGCTCTCCAGCCTGCTCACCGGGCTCGACCGGCTCGTCGACGGCGAGTTCGGCGTCCGGCTGCCGATCGGTGACGGCGTCGGCGGGGACGTCGCCCGCCGGTTCAACGAGCTCGCCGGGATGCAGGAGCGGCACGCCCGCGAGGTTTCCAGGGTGAGCAAGGTAATTCGACGTGACGGTCGTCTCACCCTGCGAATGGACGACCTTGGTGGCAGCGGCGGCTGGGACGAGCTCACACTCTCGGTGAACTCGCTCATCGACGACCTGGCCCGGCCCACCCACGAGGTCGCCAGGGTCATCGCCGCGGTGGCGGAGGGTGACCTTTCCCAGCAGATGGCGCTGGAGATCGCCGGGCAGCCGGTGCGTGGTGAGTTCCTCCGGATCGGCACAACCGTCAACACGATGGTCGACCAGCTCTCGTCCTTCGCCGACGAGGTCACCCGGGTGGCGAAGGAGGTCGGCACCGAGGGCAACCTCGGTGGCCAGGCCAAGGTGATGGGGGTCTCCGGGGTCTGGCGGGACCTGACCGAGTCAGTGAACTCGATGGCCGGCAACCTGACCAGCCAGGTCCGCAACATCGCCCAGGTGACCACGGCGGTGGCGCAGGGTGACCTGTCGCAGAAGATCACGGTCGACGCGCGCGGTGAGATCCACGAGCTGAAGTCGACCGTCAACACGATGGTCGACCAGCTCTCCGCGTTCGCCGACGAGGTCACCCGCATGGCCAAGGAGGTCGGCACCGAGGGCAAGCTCGGCGGCCAGGCCCAGGTCAAGGGCGTCTCCGGGGTGTGGCGTGATCTCACCGACTCGGTGAACGTCATGGCCGGCAACCTCACCACCCAGGTGCGCAGCATCGCCGAGGTCGCCGCCGCGGTGGCCCGCGGTGACCTGACCCGCCAGATCACCGTCGACGCCCGCGGCGAGGTGGCGGGCCTCGCGCACACCCTGAACACGATGGTCGACCAGCTCTCGTCGTTCGCCGACGAGGTGACCCGGGTCGCCTGGGAGGTCGGTACCGAGGGCAACCTGGGTGGTCAGGCGCACGTTCGGGGGGTCTCCGGGGTCTGGCGGGACCTGACCGAGTCGGTGAACTCGATGGCCGGCAACCTGACCAGCCAGGTCCGCAACATCGCCCTGGTGGCGACGGCGGTGGCCCGCGGCGACCTCTCGCAGAAGATCACGGTCACCGCGCAGGGCGAGATCCTCGAGCTCAAGGAAACCCTGAACACGATGGTCGACCAGCTCTCGTCGTTCGCCGACGAGGTGACCCGGGTGGCCAAGGAGGTCGGTACCGAGGGCAACCTGGGTGGTCAGGCGCACGTTCGGGGGGTCTCCGGGGTCTGGCGGGATCTCACCGAGTCGGTGAACTCGATGGCCGGCAACCTCACCAGCCAGGTCCGCAACATCTCCGCGGTGACCAGGGCGGTGGCCCGCGGCGACCTCTCACAGAAGATCACGGTCACCGCGCAGGGCGAGATCGCCGAGCTGAAGGACACCGTCAACACGATGGTGGACCAGCTCTCGTCCTTCGCGGCCGAGATCACCCGGGTCGGCCGTGAGGTGGGCGTCGAGGGCAAGCTGGGCGGCCAGGCCACGGTCGCCGGTGTCGCGGGCACCTGGAAGGACCTGACCGACAACGTCAACCAGCTCGCGTCGACGCTGACGATCCAGCTCCGCGCGATCGGTGACGTGTCCACCGCGGTGACCCGCGGCGACCTGACCCGCTCCATCACGGTGGAGGCCGAGGGCGAGGTCGCCGAACTCAAGGACAACATCAACCAGATGATCGCCCGGCTGCGGGAGACCACCGAGGTCAACGCCCAGCAGGACTGGCTCAAGTCGAACCTGGCCCTCATCGGCAGCAAGATGCAGGGCCAGCGCGACCTCTACACCGTCTGCCAGATGATCATCAGTGAGATGACGCCGGCCGTGAACGCCCAGCAGGGCACGGTCTACCTGCTCGACTTCATCGAGGGCGACAAGCTGCGCTACGTCGCCGGCTACGGCTCGGTGCCGCGGCGCCGCTCGGACGGAACCTTCCTGTTCGGCGAGGGCCTCATCGGCCAGGCGGCGCTGGAGAAGAAGCGCATCCGGGTCGAGGACGTGCCCGCCGGCTACCTCAACATCCGCAGCGGCCTGGGCGAGGCGCCGCCGTGCGACCTGGTCGTCGTTCCGGTCATCTTCGAGAACCAGGTTCTCGGTGTGATCGAACTGGCCTCTTTCACCCCGTTCTCCGACCTGCACCTCACGCTCGTCGACCAGCTCGTCGACACCATCGGCGTCGTCCTGAACACGATCATGGCGAACGCCCGCACCGAGGAGCTGCTGGCCCAGTCGCAGCGGCTGACCCAGGAGCTGCGCTCGCAGTCCGTCGAGCTCCAGCGCACGAACAACGAGCTGGAGGAGAAGGCGGCGCTGCTGGAGGAGAAGAACCAGGAGATCGAGCTGGCCCGGATCGGGCTCGAGGAGAAGGCCGAGCAGCTCGCGCTGTCCTCCCAGTACAAGTCGGAGTTCCTGGCGAACATGAGCCACGAGCTGCGCACCCCGCTGAACAGCCTGCTCATCCTCGCCAAGCTGCTGGCCGACAACCCCGACCACAACCTGAGCCAGAAGCAGATCGACTTCGCCGAGACGATCCACTCCGCCGGCTCGGAGCTGCTCGGGCTGATCAACGACATCCTCGACCTCTCCAAGGTCGAGGCCGGCAAGATGAACGTCGACGCCGGCCCGGTGCGCACCGCCGCGCTGTGCGACGCGGTGGCGGGCGTGTTCGGGCCCACCGCCGAGGAGAAGGGCCTCACCTTCGAGATCAGCGTGACCGAGGACGTGCCGGACGAGTTCGTCACCGACGAGCAGCGCATCCAGCAGGTGCTCAAGAACCTGCTGTCGAACGCGGTCAAGTTCACCGACGCCGGCACCGTCCGGCTGGACGTCGCCGTCGCCTCGCCCGACACCCCGTTCGTCGCGCCCAGCCTGCGCTCGGCGCCGATGGTGCTGTCCTTCGCCGTCACCGACACCGGCATCGGGGTCGCGGCCGAGAAACTCAGGATGATCTTCGAGGCCTTCCAGCAGGCGGACGGCACGACCTCGCGCCGCTACGGCGGTACCGGCCTGGGGCTGTCGATCAGCAAGGAGATCGCCCGCCTGCTGGGCGGGTCGATCGCCGTCTCCAGTCAGATCGGGCAGGGCAGCACGTTCACCCTGTTCGTCCCGTCGGTGATGCCTTCGGAGGCACCCGCGGGCCCCCACCCCGGCGAGCCCGACGGCGTCCTCATGATCGTGGACGGCGCCGTCCAGCCGCGGTCACGGGCCGACGGCGGGGACGACGGCCGTGGGCCGGTGCTGGCCGGCGTCGAGCGGGCCGCGCTCGTCCCGGCGGAGCGCAGGCCGGCGGCGCCGGAGTCGCCCGGGGACGCGGCGCACCGGGAGAGCGCCGGCCCGGCTCCTGCCGGCACGTCCAACGGGGCGGGCACCGGCAGGCAGCGTGACGGCGAACGGGTCTACGGAGCGCCCGGCCGGCCCGGCGAGCCCAAGGCGGCCCGCCGGTTGGCGCGCACCTCGTGGTCGGGCCGCGGCGGCACCGACGCAGCCGGCGACCGGACGCCCGCCGAGGGCACCCCGTTCCTCACCGACCCACAGGCGCCCGCGCGGCCGCCGACGACGAACCTGGACGGCGGCGACCCGCTCGTGGGCGCCAGCATCCTGGTGGTCGACGACGACGTCCGCAACGTGTTCGCCCTGACCAGCGCGCTGGAGATGCACGGCATGCGGGTGCTCTACGCCGACAACGGCCACGACGCCATCCGGATGCTGCAGCAGGACAACGCGCCGGTGCACCTGGTGCTTATGGACGTCATGCTCCCGGGCATGGACGGCAACGAGACCACGTCGGAGATCCGTGCGATGCCGGCCTTCGCGGCGCTGCCGATCCTCGTGCTGACCGCGAAGGCGATGCCCGGTGACCGGGAGAAGAGCATTTCCGCCGGTGCGAGCGACTACATCACCAAGCCGGTAGACCTTGATCACCTCCTCGGAGTGATGCGGTCGTATCTGTGATGATCAGATCGCGTATGGTGCGCATTCGGGTAGGTGTCGACGGGCCGGTGCTGGACCGGACATGCCGATCGGCGATGGTTGAGCAGTGGTGTCATCACCACGAACACCCAGGCCGACCGGCGAAGGAGGAGGCAGGCGGGTGACCGAGCGGACCGGCGGTCCTGTCGACACCGAGGGCGCGTCGAACACTGAGCGGCCCCGGAGCAAGATCCTCCTGGTGGACGACCGACCCGACAACCTGATGGCGCTGGAGGCGATCCTCGCCTCCCTGGACCAGGATCTGGTGACCGCGTCCTCGGGCGAGGAGGCGCTCAAGCGCCTGCTCATCGACGACTTCGCGGTCATCCTCCTCGACGTCCAGATGCCTGGAATGGACGGCTTCGAGACCGCGCACCGGATCAAGCAGCGCGGGCGGACGCGGGACACTCCGATCATCTTCCTGACGGCGATCGACCGCGAGCCGCACCACGCCTTCCGGGGCTACGCGGTCGGCGCGGTGGACTACATCGCCAAGCCGTTCGACCCCTGGCTGCTGCGGGCCAAGGTGAGCGTCTTCGTCGAGCTGTTCGAGAAGAACGAGCGGCTGGCCGAGCTCGCCCACCAGCGGGTGCGCGACTTCGACCTCATCACCGAGGTCGCCGAGCGCCTGATCGCGCTTGACGTGCTCCTCGACGGCGCCGCGACGTCGAACGAGGAGACGCTCGCCGCCGCGAGCGCCGAGGTGCGCGGCCTGGTCTCGCGGCTGCGGCCCTTCGCGCGCTCGACGGGCGGCCAGCCCGAGTAGCCGCTGCCGGCGCCGGCCGGCGCCGGCAGCGGCAGCGGCGGGGCCGGTAGTTGCCCGCCGACTGGCGGGTTGCCGTTTCGCCCCCTGTCGCGTGCGCCGACGGTAAGGTCCCTTGTACCGGGAGTGGTCGCGAGGGGGGGGCGGGTCGATGGCGGGCGGCGACCCGCACGCGATCGCCGCCGAGGATCTGCCCCGGCTGCGGCTGCCCTACGCCGACGGCCTGATCACCATCGACCGGGTCCGCCGCCTACCCGACTCCCCGGTCTGCCGGGTGCGGTCCGGCGACCCGGCGGAGGGCTCGGTCGTCACGCTGGTCGACTTCGTCATGGCCGACCCCGCCCAGGCCGCCCGCACGGCCACCGCCCTGGTGCGGGCGGCCGACCTGACGGCCGTCGCCGTGCACGCGCGCTACGCGCCGACGGCCGCCGCGGCGCTCGCGGTCTGCTTCGCCGGCCGGGTCCGCGACGCCCGGGCCAGCCGCGGCCTGTCGGTGCGGATCGTCGTCGCGGACCATCGCCCGGAGCTTTCCGGCCCGCCGCCCGGCAGCGCGGGTGTCGTCGCCGTCGGTGGTGCCCGTGGCCCGGCCGGTGCCGGTGCCGGTGCCGCCGATGACACCGGTGACACCGGTCCGGGGCTGATTCGGGTGCCGCACATCGTGGCCATTCATGACTGGCCGAATGGTCCGAGTGGTCCGCAGGGTGGTCCGAAGGGGCCTGTGGGGGTGACGGACCGGGTGGTGTGGGAAATCATGAGCGCGGACCAGCATCGGGCGTGGCTGGGCGAGGTTCCCGGCCCGGATCGGGATGGTCTGGAGCGTCATCTGGGCGGGCTCGTCGCGCTCGCCGGGCTGGTAAGGGCGCCAGGTGCGCAGGTCCCGCACCGCGAGGAGGTTCTCCGCGCGCTCGCTGGTGGCCCGTTGACGACCGAGGCGGTGCACCGCCACCCGGGCCCGCTGCTCGCCGCCGCGGCCGTCCTCGGGAACCGCGAAGCGTAACCAGGCCGCGTAGGCGCCCGACCGCGCCGATAACATGCGGTTGCGCCCGAGGCGCCTGCGACATCCCGTTACGGGGTTTCACAAATATTTCGGAGGTGTCGAATCTGTGGTCATTGCCCGGCGACACCTCGAACGTTCGCGCGGCAATCAACCGGTTTCGATCGGTCCGTATGCTGTCGAACGTCAGCTCCTCGAGGCCGGAACCGGGCCGGTCTATCTCGGGCGGGATCCCGAGGGCGGCCAGGTGGCCATCAAGGTGATCAGCGCGGCGTTCGCTCGCGACCGTGATTTCCGCCGCAGGCTGCGCGCCGATCTCGAGACTGTCCGCGCACTGGCACCTCCGTGCCTGGCGGACATCATCGACGCCGACACATCCGCCCATCCGCCGTATGTCGTCACCGAGTTCGTGGACGCTCCGACCTTGGCAGCGACGGTCGCGCAGGGCGGTCCGCTGGCGGTGCCCGACGTTCGCCGGCTTGCCGTGGCGCTCGGTTCGGCGCTGACGGGGCTCCATGGTGCCGGTCTCGTCTTCGGTGACCTCAAACCGGCGAATGTGGTGCTTTTCGAGGGTGGAATCCGTCTCGTCGACTTCGGGTTGTCGCGAGTTCTGAACACCGTTGCCCTGCCGGGTCGCGGCGGATCAGGGCCCGGGATGGGTACCCCCGCATTTATTACCCCTGAGCATGTCCTGAGGCAGCCGCTCACGATGGCGTCAGACATCTTCACGTGGGGTGGAGCAGTCCTCTTCGCCGCGACCGGACGACTGCCGTTCGGTAACGGATCACCGCAGGTTCTGTTGCAACGTGCGGTCTATGCGGAACCCGACCTCACCGGTTTGGACCCGGTACTGCGCGACGTGGTCAGTGCCACGATGCGTAAGGATCCCTCCCGCCGACCCGGCGCTGCGGAGCTGCTCGAGGTGCTCGGACGACTCGTCGGTGGCCTCCCGGCACCCACGGGCCTGGATCCGCTCGAGCTCGCCGTCGCGGCGGCCGTAAGCGCCGCCGCCCCGCCCACCGAGACGCCCGCCGCCCCGCCTGACGAGATGTCTGCGGTCGAGGCGCCTGCCGACACCGCTGGCGTCGTCCTGACGGCCGCTGTGGCAGTCGCCGAGGCCGCCGAGCTCGCCGAGCCCGCCCCGGTGCCGGCGAGTGCGCCGGACGCGGCTGTCGCTCCGGATCCGACGCCCGGCTCCGATGCCGAGCCCGCGCCCGAACCTGAGGCCCCGGCGGAGTCTGAGGCGAAGGTCGAACCCGAGGCCACGGCCGAATCTGAGCCCACGGCGGAGTCTGAGCCCACGGCGGAGTCTGAGACGAAGCTTGAACTCGGGCCCGAGGCCTCGCGCGAACCTGAGCCCACGGCGAAGTCCGAAGCGAGGCCCGAGCCTGAGAGCGGTCCCGGGGCTGGCACCGGGGCGGCGGCCAGCGCTGCCACCGAGCCCGGGATCGGAATGCCGCCGGCTCAGCCATCGGAGGCGGCCCAGCCATCGGAGCTGTCGGAGCCCACTGCGCCGGCTGCGCCCACTGCGCCGGCTGCGCCGGCCGACGGACGTCGACGGCCTGACGGGCACTGGTTGTTTCGGCTGTTCATGGCGGGGATCGCCAGTCTCGCCGCCCTGACCATGGCGGTCGAGATCACGGGGGCTGTCCGGGCCCAGGCCGCGGTGCGGGCGTCCAAGGCCACCGCCGGTCAGGCGCGCGCCCTGCTGGAGCGTCAGCCGGACCTCGCCGGCCAGCTCGCCGCGGCGGCCTACGAGATCGCTCCGACCGCGGCGGCCGGCGAGGCGCTCATCGCCGCGGCCGTCCGTCGGAGCGGCCACCTGCCCGGCGACGTCCGCGACCTCGCCGTGGCCCCGGATGGCAGCAGCATCGTCACCGCGGGCGACACCGGTGCCGGCCTCTGGAACCTCACCGACCCGTCCGCCAACCGTCGCATCACCGCGTTCCCCGTCGACGGGCCCGCGGTCAGCGCTGTGGGCTACGTGTCGCCCCCCGGGCGGACGGCCGCCGCCGGCCAGATCATCGTCACCGCGGCCGGCCCGGTAGGTGCGGGTGAGAGCAAGGTCCAGCTGTGGCGGGTGACGCCGGACGGCGCGGTCGAGCGGCTCGGCGTGCTCGCCGGGCACACCGGCACCGTCGGCGAGATCGCGGTGAGCCGGGCCGGCGACGCGATCGCCACCGGCTCCTCGGACGGCATGCTCCGGCTGTGGGACGTGACCGACCCACGCGCCCCCGCCGAGCTCGCCGTCCTGCGGACACCCGGGCCGATCACCGCGTTGGCGTTCTCCCCGGGCGGGGATCAGATCCTGGTCGGCGGGGCCGCCCGACTCTCGCTGTGGTCGCTGCATGATCCGCGCCAGCCGCGCCGGCAGGGCCTGCTGCACGGCGAGGGCGTCGTCGCCGGCGCGTCCTACTCCCCGGACGGCCGGACGCTCGCGGTAGCCACCACCGGCCTGCCGGACGCCGCGACGGAGCCAGGGTCGACCGCCGGCGTTCCGATGGCGGTCGCCTCGTCCCTGGCGCCGCCGGAGAAGTCGCGGTCCGTGGTGGAGATCTACCGGCCGGGGGACCCGCGGGGGCTGCGCCGGCTCACCTCCTTCGCCCCCGCGAGCGGCGCGGGAATGGTGGCCTTCTCACCGGACGGGCGGGCACTCGCGGTGGCCGCCGCGGCGGGCGGCGGCGACGTCGGCGTCTGGGACATGTCGAACCCGGCCCGGCCGCGCCCCCGGCTCACCCTGCCCACGCCCGCGGCACCCTCCGACTCCGCCGGACGCTCCGACTCCGCCGGACCCTCCGACCTCGCGGCGCTCGCGATCGCCGGGTCGGCGCCCGCCGCACCCGAACCGGCGGCGCTCGAATCGGCCACGCCCCAACCGGCCAGCCTCGCGCCGACCGCGCTAGCCTTCGCCGCCGGCCCCGCCCGGACACTCGCCGTCGCCGACGGGAACGGCGCGCGCGTGTGGGATCTCGACCCGCGGACCGCGCGGGACCAGGTCTGCGGCCGGGCCCAGGTCGAGATCACGAGGCGGGACTGGCGCCGGTACATCCCCGACCGCCGCTACTCGCCGCCCTGCCCCCGGAACTGACCACCGACCGGGACACCGCCCCGACCGTCCGGCCCTGCAGGGGTCAGCCCAGCGCTGCGCCCGACCCCGCCCGAACCTCCCTGGTCGGTCCCGCCCGGCCTTCCGCGAGCGGCGCTGCCCGGTGTGTCCGTGTGACTTCGGCCGGTTGCGGTCGACAGATACCTCTGTTGCAGAGGAATATGAGGGCGTGGAGATCGCGAGCCGGCCAGGACGGATGTCCGGTGCGGCCGGTGCCCTGCTGCGGGAGCCCGCCCGGCCGGCCAGGATCCGTGAGTCGTCGCTGGCGACCGTGCTCGCGGTCGGCACCGTCTGCATCGGCAGCTTCCTGGGCCAGCTCGACGCCAGCATCGTCACGATCGCGCTCGCCGACCTGCGTGCCGACTTCGGCGTGTCCCTCGGCCTGGCGACCTGGGTCAGCCTTTCCTACCTGGTGACGCTGGTCGCGACCATCGCCGCGCTCGGCCGGCTCGCCGACATGTACGGCCGCAAGCTGCTGACCCTGTACGGATTCGCCCTGTTCACGGTGGCCTCGGTCGGCGCCGCCCTGGCCCCCGGCATCGGGGTGCTCATCGTCTGCCGGATCGCACAGGCCCTCGGCGCGGCCATGCTGCAGGCGAACAGCGTCGCCCTGATCGCGACGACCGTCGAGCCGAGGCGTCTCACCGCGGCGCTCGGCGCCCAGGGCGCCGCCCAGGCGTTCGGGCTCTCGCTCGGGCCGTTGGCCGGCGGTCTGCTCCTCGAGCTCGGCGGGTGGCGGTGGGTCTTCTGGGCCCACATACCCGCGGGCGTGATCGGGTTCGTGCTCGGCGTCCTGTTGCTGCCCCGCACGAGGGCGCACGCGCCGCGGACGCCGTTCGACTGGCGGGGCCTGGCCCTACTGGTGCCCACGGTGTCGGCCGTGCTGCTCGCGCTGTCGGTCGGCGAGTCCGCCCGCTCGGTCGGCCCGCTCGCCGCCGTCGGCGGGCTGGTGCTGGTCGCGGCGCTCGGCGGGGTGCTGTTCGTCCGCCGCGAGTCGTCCGCCGCGAGCCCGATGGTCGACCTGCCGCTCGTGCTGCACCGGGCGGTCGGGCCGCGGCTGGCCGCGGGGACGCTCTCCTTCCTCGTCCTGTTCGGCCTGCTGCTCACGATCCCGCAGAACTCCGACGACGGCGCCGTGGCGGTGGGCCTGCTGCTGGCGACCCTGCCGATCGCGATCGGGGTCGCGGCGCCGGTCGCGGGCACGCTCGTCACCCGGCTCGGCGTCCGCGCGGTGACGGTCGGCGCGATGGTGTGCGTGGCCGGCGGCCTCGGCCTGCTGGCGGCGGGGGGGAGCGGCCCGGCTGTCGGCGTGCCCTCGCTGGCGCTGATCGGCTGCGGGCTCGGCCTGTTCACCCCGTCCAACAACGGCGCCGTCATGGCTGCCGTGCCGGCACAGCAGAGCGGGATGGCCAGCGGCGTGGTGAACATGACCCGAGGGCTCGGCACAGCCCTGGGTGTCTCGGTGTCGGCTCTCGCCTACGCGGCGGGTGGCTTCGTCGCGACGATGCTGCTGCTCGCCGCGATCGCGCTCGGCGGGGCACTGCTCGCCGCCACAGCCGCCGCGCCCACGGTGCCGGGCAGCGCGCTGCCGCGTCAGCGCGAGAACGACCGCGCGGCGCCGTAACCGGGCCCGATCTCCGGCCGGCCGGCGCGGGACGTCCACCGCCACTGCACCGAGATGCGCCCGCCCACGTACCCGGGGACCCGGGGCACCGCGTGCAGCCAGTCGGCCTGCGCGCGCCCGCCGAGCACGAGCAGGTCGCCGCCGGCCGGGGCGAGGTCGCGGCCACCGGGAGCCATCGGGTCGTTGAGGATGCGGCGGCCGGGCGGCAGGTGCCGGGACTTCACGAGGAACGGCCGGCGCGCGCCGAGGGTGAGGATCGCGATCACCGTGTCGTCCAGCCAGCGCATCTCGCGGTCGCGGTGGAAGGCGACGGCGTCGTTCCCGTCGCGGTACCAGGACATCCCGTAGCCGTCGAAGTCGAGCCCGTAACGGCGCCGCAGCGCGCGGTAGGCGTCCAGCAGGGCGGGGAAGGGCACCGGGCGCCCGCTGCGGATGAAGGCGCTCAGCCGCGGCTCGGTCACGTGGCGCTCGTAGCGCCACATGGTTCCCTGCCGCCAGGAGGTGCCGTCCCGGACGGCGTCGTAGAGCTCGTCCGCCCCGGACATCCAGCCGCGGGCGACGTCCACCCAGGAGTGGTCGTCGAGGCGCACCCGCTCGAACACCGCGGACGGGTCGACGCCGGGGATGACCCGCCGGCCGTCGTCACCGGTCATCGCCCGACGCTACCTCCGTCCGCACAGGGCCCGGAGGCAGCGGGGTCGAACCGTGCGGGATGACCGGACGCCGGGCTTCCGCGGGCGTAACCTCCCGGTTGTCATGACGGTAGATCAGCATGCCAACGCCGTGGGCCTCACCGAGGTCGTCACCCGGCTGCGGCGGGTGCTGCGCAGCAGCATCCGCGCGGACATTCCGTGGGAGTCGCTGCCCATGGCCCAGGTGGAGCTGCTCCAGTGCGTCGCCGAGCGGGACGGCACCCGGGTCGGTGAGCTCGCCGGGCTGCTGCGGCTCGCGCCGAACTCGGTCTCGACGCTGGTCGCCCAGCTCACCGATGCCGGCCTCGTGCGGCGCGAGCGGGATCCGGCGGACCGCCGGGCCGTGGCCCTGCGGCTCACCGAGGCGGGCGAGCAGGCGCTCACCGGATGGCTGCAGGCGCACGAGCGGCGGATCGGCACCGCCATGGAGCTCCTCGCCGACCACGACCGCGACGTGATCATCGCGGCGTTGCCGGCCCTCGGCCGCCTGGTCGAGGCGCTCGACGACCGCCCCCGCCCGCCCAACGAGTGAGATCACCCGGGACGGCCTGGTCAGTGGGATCGGCCGATGTTCCCGGCCTCAGGACCGGACGAGGCGGGCGATGGCCGCGGTCGCCTCGCGGACCTTCTCGTCCGCCGCGGGCCCGCCCTCGGCGACGGCCTGGGCCACGCAGTGCGCGAGATGATCGGACAGCAGGCCGAGCGCCACGGACTGCAGGGCCCGGGTGGCCGCGGACACCTGGGTGAGGATGTCGATGCAGTACTTGTCCTCGGCGACCATGCGTTGCAGGCCGCGGACCTGGCCCTCGATCCGCCGCAGCCGGGCGGTGTACTCGTCCTTGCTGTTTGCGTAACCGTGATGCGACTTTCCGTGATCGGAGTGGGGTGAGGTCGGTTGGCTCTCGTCCGGCCGGCTCTCGTCCGACCGGCTCGCCTCCGGTTGGCTCGCCTCCGGTTGGCCCAGCTCCGGTTGGCTCTGAGCCGCCCGGTCCTGAGTCGTCTGGCTGACTTCGGCCTTCACCCGCACCGCCCGCCCCACGCCGTCACCCCGGAAATACCCCCCAACGGTACGTGCGAACAGGGGTGACCGTCGAGGTCAGCCCAGGGGGTCCAGCAGTTCGACCCGGACGCCCCGGTCGTCCAGCGCCTGGCGGACCCGCGGCCCCGCGTTGCGCAGGCGCAGCCGGGAGCCGCAGCGGGTGGCATGCCGGCTCATGGCTCCGAGCAGCACCGCTCCCAGCGGATCGGCGTCCCGCACGCCGGCGAGATCGACGATGATCTCCCGCTGCCCGAGGGCGGCCGCCCGCGCGACGGCGGACCGCGCCGCGCTCGCGGCGCTCGCCACGAGCAGCCCGGACAGGTGGATGACGGCACCCTTCTCCCGGAGCTCGACACGGGCCGAGAGGGGGCACGCCGAGGGGCGGGGCTCGACGGCGGAGAACGCGGCAGCGGCCACCACCCTGCCCCCGGAGGCGCGCAGCGGTACCGCCCCCGGTGGGGGCCCCGTCGGTGGGGCCGCCGTGACCGGCACGAGTGCCGTCGAAGGCCCTGCCGCACGGCCGGCATGGGTGGTGAGAGTGCCGGCTTCTTTGCCGATGGTGAGCATCACGTCGTCTCCGAAGGGAGCGAGGTCGCGGTAGACGCGCGAGAGTTACCCCAGGTTCCTGCCAGGTAAGTATTGCGCCCTCTCGTGACGGAAACCAATGCCGAAAGTCACCTTGTGTTGTGCCGACGGCACGTGTATAGCGTGTCACATTTACGGGCGTTGGCCTGGTCGGAGCTGGTAGAAGCGCCGGCGTCTCAGGCCAGGATCTCCGCCGCGACGTCGGTGGCGGCGGGGAGCAGGAGGGAATGGGCGCCCGCGCCGAGCGGCAGGCCGCTGCACCGGTGCAGCAGCTCGGCCGGCGCCGCCAGCAGCTCGTCGCCCCCCGCCGGAGCCAGCAGGGTGACACCGAACGGCAGGCCCGCCGCGAACCCCACCGGAACGGCCACCGCGGCCAGGTCCAGCAGGTTCGCGAACGTCGTGTACCGGCCGAGGTTCGCGTTGAGGCGGATCGGGTCGGCGAGCATCGCGTCGATCCGGTACGTCGTCGGAACAGTCGGCACCACGACCATGTCGACGTCCACCCACGTCCGCTCCGCACTGCGCCGTAGGGCGCGCAGCCGGGTCAGGCCGCGGAACACCTCGGCGCCGGTGATTCCCGCGCCCGGTTCGAGAACCGCCCGGATGACGGGATGCACCGGGTCCGCCGGGCCGGCGTCCGGGACCGTCTGAAGAAACGCCTCCACGGCGGCGTACCGCTCCGCCAGCCACGGGCCGCCGTAGAGCAGGGTGCCCGCCTCCAGGAACGGGCCGAGGTCGATCTCCGTCACCTCGGCGCCCCCGTCGGCGAGCAGGTCCACGGCGACACCGAACACGGCCGCGGCGCCCGCGTCGCCGAGGAAGTCGAGCTGATCGGCCCGGGGCACGCCGATCCGCGGCCGGACCGGCTCCGGCACCTCGGCCCGCGGCGCTCCGGTCCGTGGCGCTCCGCCCGGCGCCGGGCTTCCGAGCCCGGGGAACCGGCGGGAGTACGGGTCCTCCTCGTCGTAGCCGCTCATCACCGACAGCACGCGGTAGGCGTCGGGTACGGAGAGCGCGAAGACGCTCGGGCAGTCCAGTGAGCGGCAGGCGGGCACCACGCCCCTGGTGCTCACCAGCCCGCGGGACGGCTTGAGCCCGACGGTGTTCGTCAGCGCCGCCGGCACCCGGCCCGAGCCGGCGGTGTCCGTGCCGACCGCGAACGTGACCAGCCCGTCCGCGACGGCCACACCGGATCCCGAGCTCGACCCGCCGGCGATCATGTACGGGTCGAACGGGGACGCGGGGATCCCGTAGGGGGAGCGGGTGCCGGACAGCCCCGTGGCGAACTGGTCGAGGTTGGTCTTCCCGACGCAGACCGCGCCGGCCGCGAGCAGCCGGGCGACCGCCGGCGCGGTGCCCGCCGGGAGTCGACTGAAATCGGGGCAGCCGGCCGTCGTGGGCAGCCCGGCGACGTCGATGTTGTCCTTCACCGCGAACGGCAGCCCGAACAGGGGGGGCAGGCTGGGCCCGGTCCCGGCCGCCGTCCCGGGCTCGGGCCCGAGCCCGTCGGGGCCGGCGTGTCCGAGGCGTGCGCTCGCCAGCAGGACGTCCAGCTCGGTGGCCCGGCGCATCGCCTCCGCGCGGGGCACCAGGGTGATCCACACCCCGTCGTCGCCGCGTGCGGCGATCCGGTCGTAGACGCCGTCCACCACCTCGCGCACGCTCAGCCGTCCCGCGAGGTAGCCGGCGCGCAGAACGTCGGCCTGTAGGTCCGGGGGAGTGGGGCGGCGCGTGCTCCGGTCGCTCACCGGGCGGTCGCTCAGGCCGCCGCGAGCGCGGCCGAGACCGCGTCCCGCACCGCCGCCGAGGTCGCGACGGCACCGAACACCCCGCCCTGCATCGTCACCATGTGCAGGGCCGCCCGGTGGTTGGCGGGGTCGGTCGCGCCCGTGCAGTCCGAGAGGATCAGGCACTCGTAGCCGCGGTCGTTGGCGTCGCGCATCGTCGTGTGGACGCAGACGTCCGTGGTGATGCCCGTCAGGATGATGTGGGTGATCCCGCGCCGGCGCAGCACGAGGTCGAGGTCCGTGGCGTAGAACGAGCCCTTGCCCGGCTTGTCGATGATCACCTCGCCGGGCAGCGGCGCGACCTCGGGGACGATCTCCCAGCCCGGCTCGCCGCGGGTGAGAATGCGCCCGCGCGGGCCCGCGTCGCCGATCCCGGCGCCGATCCGCTTCGAGCGCCACAGCTTGTTCGGCGGGCAGTCGGACAGGTCGGGGCGGTGCCCCTCCCGAGTGTGAATGATCATGAAACCCAGGGGGCGCAGCACCCCGAGCAGCGCCGCCGTGGGGGCCAGGCCCGCCCGGGTGAGCTCGAGGTCGTACCCCATCGTGTCGACGTAGCCGCCATCGCCGCAGAAGTCGACCTGCCAGTCGATGTTGATGACGGCGGTGGTCGCGGGGCTGAACGAGCCGTCGTAGGGCCAGCTGTAGGGCTCGGCGGTGACGGGCCCCACGGTGAGACCACCGCTCGCGGGGGCCACGGGTTCGGTCGTGACGGTCATCTGCTCCTCCTCGGCCGGCCAGGTCTCTCGTCGGCACAGCGTTTTCCGCCGGCGCGGCGTTTCCCGCCGGCGCACCGTGCTAGGTGGCCGAGCGGGGCGGACGTCCGCGGTTCAGCACCATCTGGGTGATGGCCTGGGCCGCCCGCCGCTCCACGACCTCCATCGACTCGCCGACGTGGCTGCGCAGCGCCCGCACACCCGCCTCCATCTCCCCGGCGAGCACCTTCTCGAGGATGTCGAGATGCTGGGTGATGGTCAGATCGATCCGGTCGGCGGTCAGGAAGTCGTACATCCGCACGGGGCGGATCCGGGCGTTCACAGCGTCGAGCATGTTCGCGAGCTCGCCATTGCCGGACGCCCGGCTGAGCGTGATGTGAAAGTTCTCGTCCAGGGCCACAAAGGCCGGGTCGGGCGTGGGGGGATCGGCGCGTAGCGCCCGCCAGTCGTCGCGCAGCGGTTCGAGCAGTGCGGCCTGGTGCGCCGCGCCGGACTCCAGCGCCCGCTGCAGCCCGCGCAGCTCCAGCGTGACCCGGATCTCGTACAGGTCGCGCAGCCCGGCGAGGTCGGGTTCGGCGGGGTAGTAGCCGCCGTCCTGCCGCTTCTCGACCAGGCCGTCCCCAGCGAGCCGGGTCAGGGCCTCGCGTACCGGTGTCCTCGACACTCCCAGCAGCGCGGCGACGCGTTCCTCTCCCAGGCGGTCCCGGAAGGAGAACTCTCCTGACATGAGCCGATGGCGCAGCGCGACGTAGACATGGTCCCGCAGGTTTCCCGAGCCGGAGGCCCGGGTGGTTGGCGACGGTGTCATGACGCCGAGCATCTGCCATGGACGGCGCGGACGTACCACCCGCCCGCCGTCCCACCGGTGACCCGCCTCGCGGGGCCCGCGGCGCGGGGCCGTGCCGGGATCGCGGCACAGGCAGCAGCGCAGGTCGCGGCGGGTGCGTGGCCGGGCCCGGCCCGCGGTGGCGGGCGGAGCACCCGTCCGCGGCTTTCTGCATACCGAGCTGTATACAGTGTCGTGTACATGAAAGTGAAGGTAGAGACGAAGAATTTTCTGATCAACACTCGCGCAGTTACATTCACACGTCGACGGTTAAGTACCCGTTAATCGAGGGTGCGGAAGGTGGCCGGATGGAGCCGCGCGGTGCGCACGGGACCCGCAGCACCCCCCAGGGCGGCAGCGCGCAGGGCGGCCCCGCGCAGGGAAGCGTCCCGCAGGGCAGCCCCGCGCAGGGAAGCGTCCCGCAGGGCAGCCCCGCGCAGGGTGCTGTCGCCGCCGGCCGTGGCGCCGGGACTGCCGCGGGCCCGGCCTTCCTCCTGCTGCACGGCACCGCGACGACCGGGGCGGTGTGGTCGGGCGTGCGCGCGGCACTCGCCGGCCGGGAGGTGCACGCTCCGGACCGCCCGTCCACCGGCGAGCTGGCCGCGGAGATCGCGGCGCTGGCGCCGTCCGTGGCCGGCCGGGTGCTCGGGGGAGTCAGCGGCGGCGCCACCCTCGGTCTCGCGATGCTCGCGGCCGGCGTCCCCATGGCCGCCGCCGTGCTGCACGAGCCGGCGGTCGGCTCGCTCGTCCCGGGGCTGCTCACCCCGATGGCGGAGGCGTTCGCCTCGGGCGGGGTGACGGCGTTCGGGCAGCGGCTCTACGGCCCGTGCTGGCGGCCGGGGCACGCGCCGGCCGACATCGCCATGGTGGAGCGCGACCTCGAGATGTTCCTCGGCTTCGAGCCGGGCTCACCGCCCGTGGGGGCGCCACCGGTCCTGATCACCGTCGGCGCACAGTCACCGCCCGTGCGGCATCGCGCGGCCGCGGCGCTGCGGGCCCGGTTCGATCTTCCCGTCCGGGTGCTGCCGGGGTGCGGTCACGCCGTCCACCTGGAAGCGCCGGAGCTGTTCGCCGCGCTGCTCGCCGAGACCGCGGCCGGCCTCCCGCACTGATCCGCCGGCGCTGAGCGGCAGGTGCTGGGCCGCCCGCGCTGATCTGTCCGCGCTGATCTGCCTGCGCTGAGCGGTCGGGTCAGCGTTCGACGTGGTGGGGCGGCAGATCCGCCAGGAGACGGGCGAGGTCGGCGTCGGCCTCGTTCTCGTCGAGCAGGGTCTCGTCGCCCCAGCCGATCTCCCGCTCGTCGCTGGGGAGCTCGTGGTCGGGCAGCGGCGCGTCTCCCATGAGGATCTCCTCCGATCGCCATGCGGCCCGGTGGCCGCTCGGTCTGTGCGGGGCCGGTCCGGCCGGTGCCCCCGCGAGCGGCGGCACCGGCGGCGGGGCCAATCTACCGGCGCGGCCCCGCCGGACGGGGCAGACGACACGGCCCGCCACCGGTCCCGTTCCGACGCTCATCTTCGGGCCCCGGGCCCCGGGCCCCGGGCCCCGAAGCCCGGGGCCCTGGGAACCAGGCCAGCCCCTTGGTGGCGCTAGGGGCGAGCGTCGTCGCACGGGCGGGTCGGGCGGGCGGCGGCCGCTGCGCGGTCGGCTGGTGCGTGGTCGGCTGGTGCGTGGTCGGCGAGCGTCGCGGTAAGCGCCGCCGCCATCGCGCCGACGATCACGCGGTGGGTGGCCTGCCCGCCCGCGCGGTAGGCGTCGCGTTCCCGCTGGGACCAGGCCCGTTCGAACAGGCCGGGCTCCGCGGGCTCGGTGGCCAGGACGGCCCGCAGCGAGGCCCGGTACCTGGCCACCAGCAGCGGTGGTTCGCCGTACGGATTCTCGTCGTAGGCCTCGTCGCGGTCTATCAGCTCACGGATCTCGTCGCCGCCGATCGGCCGTCGCGGCCGGTGCGCTGCCGACGGATGTGCTGCGGGTGGGTCTGCTGGGGGCATGGTTTCCTCCTCGGCCATTATTTGTCGACAAGCAAAAACGACCCTAGCGAGGTTCTTGGACAAGAGCAAAGTGGTTACGATGTTCGCTGTGGACGACGGTGAGCAGTTGGTAGGCATCGGGGACATCGCGTTCCAACTCAAGATCACGCGACAGGCCGTGGACTACTGGACTCGCAAGGACGCCAAGTTTCCGGAGCCTCTGCAGGTCATCAACGCGCCGGCCGGCAGCGGGGCCAAAGGAACCAGGGTTTGGCGCAAGCGTGAGGTCGACGCCTGGATCGTGGAGCACTACCGGCGGCGCAAACAGTAGTGGCCTGCGCGGCCGGTATGGCTGATCGAGGTACGGCTGATCCCGGCGCGGTCGCGGTGGCCGGGATGCCGTGCGGTGTCAGGGATCCTGTACACAGGGAACCTTGATCACAAAAACGGGCAATACGCCCGAAACGCCCACGGCAAGTGTCGCCGGGTATGTGATTCGACCCGCTCAAGCGGAGCGTGGTCTCCGATCTCGTGGATCGACGGTATTCGGTACCCGAGTTCGCCGTGGTGGTCCGTTAGTGCGGCCGGGCGCCTTCCGGTAACCGGTCGCGTGACGCCGCCGCCGTCTTGAACGCGTGCGGCGGAGGGCGCGCCGGCGGGGTTCCTTCCGCTGCTGCCGGTCGCAATTAGCTGGACGTCCTTGAATCCGTTTAATTGGGTACACCAATCTCTTCGGCGGTCCGCCCATGCGGCTGATTGCCTGCCAGTCCGTTGCCGCCGAGCCATCTTGTTGTCGCCACGCAAGCTGGTGCGCCGCTCGGGAATCGTGGCGGCGAACCACGAACTCGCTGGTGAGGGCACGCTGCGGGGGTGGGGGGACGGTCTGCGGGGCCCGGCGGCGTGGGTGCGTGACCAGGCCTGGGCCCATGGTTCGAGGGACGGTGGGTCGGTGGCCACCTGGCCTGGGAGGCACCCCACCGGGCGGGCCCGGGCCGCGGCGGCCGGCGTCACCACGGCTCGCGCCGAGCCGGCCGGGGTACGCCCCGAAGTGAGTTGCCGCAGCGGCGTATGGAGTGGTTGAGCCAACTCACTCTCCGCTGGCGACCCCACCGTGAGGAGTATCAGCTCACGTCGATGACGGCCCCACCGGACCGGGCCGCCAGGCCGAGGAAGCCGGCGCGGGGAAGAACGCGATCAGGCGGAACCGGTATGTACGGCTGACCAGCTCGCGCGGCTGACCGGCGCGTCGGTGGCCCGGGGCGGATGACGAGATCCGGAGACGGGCATGGGGCAGCCCCCGGCAACTGCCGGGGGCTGCCCCATGTGAAAGGTGACAGGCGGGCCGGGGGCGGTTCCCGGCCCCCGTCAGGCCGCCGCGGTGCTGGAGGCCGTGCTGCTGGACGTGCTGGACGAACCGCCGTCACCCGACGAGGACCCGGCCGAGGCCGAGGACGAGCCGGTGGAGTCCGACTTGGCGGCCGAGGAGCCGCCGTCGGCGCCACTCCTGGCGGACGAGTCGCCGTCCGACGAGCCCACGGAATCCTTGGGTCGGGCCGGGACGCCTGACGAGGACCCGGACCGGCTGTCGGTCTTGTAGAAGCCGCTGCCCTTGAAGACGAGGCCAACGGAGCTGAACACCTTCCGAAGCCGGCCCGTGCAAGCAGGACACTCGGTCAGTGCCGCGTCACTGAAGCTCTGCACGGCCTCGAGATCGTGCCCGCAGGCGGTGCAGCGGTACTGGTAGGTCGGCACGGACTCCTCCCGGAGTTGGCACTCGGTGGTAAGGACTGCCAACTCTAACGCCTCGACGGGCCCGCTGGCTTCCCGAATGCCGGAGCAGGTGTCACAGCGGTGCCGGTCGGACGATTCTGGTCGGCGTCACGATGATGGTCACCGGCCGGTCGTGCGGCTTCGCCGGGACGTCCCCGAGCAGCTCGCGGTCGTTCAGCAGCGCGATCACCGGGGTCCCGGGGTTGGCCCGGGTCAGCGCGCGGTCGTAGGAGCCGCCGCCGCGTCCGAGCCGGTTGCCGCGCTCGTCCGCCGCGAGGGCGGGCACGATCACAACGTCGGCCTTGGCGAGCTCGACGAGCGGCGCGCTCGGCGGTGGCTCCCGGGTGCCCATCGCGCCGGGGATCAGTGTGCCGGCGAACTCGCGGAAGTCCAGGTCGAGGTCGGCGCGCACGACCGGCAGCAGCACCCGTACGCCCCGGGCGCGCAGCCGGGTGAGGATCTCGGCGGTGTCGGGCTCGTCGGCCATCCCCACGTAGGCGGCGACGCAGGAGGCGGCGGTGACCTCGGGCAGCGCGAACAGCCGCTCGGTCAGCACGGTTGGGTCCGGCAGGACGCCGGCCCGGCGCAGCGCGAGCAGCCGCCGGCGCAGCTCGCTCTTGGGTTGTGGTGCTCCGGGCCGCGTGTACGCGGGCACCGGCCCGGGTCTCGTGCCGAGGCCGGAACCGAGGCCGGAACCGGGGCCGGCCGCGATACCGACCTCGGCACCGTCCCCGGAACCATCAGCGCCGGAACCCGAGCCGGCTGCGGAACCTGGGCCGGCCGCGGTTCCGGAGCCGGCCGCGGAGGTGGTGATCTCCAGGCCGGCAGCCGCCGGCCCGGCCGGCCCCGCGGGATCCCGTTCGGAGCCGGACCGGCCCACCACGCCACTGCCGGTGACGCTACCTCCGGTCACAGCCATCCCCACCCTCAGCGCACTCGGGCCCGGTGACCTGGGCGCTGGGCCCGCCACCCGACTCCTCGAGCTTTCCGCGCCGGCGTGCTGTCCATGCGGCCGATGGTGATCCGAAAGACGACACCGGCACGACATCCCGCTGGCGAAGGCCTCACGGTACCGTGATCGACCCGCACGTGGAGATCTGCCCGCTGCGGACCCGCCGGGCCCGCCCGACAGGCCGGTGAGCGTGACTTACCGGGTGCGGACGGTCGGTCCCGGAGGGTCCTGGCCGGGCACGGCCCGCCGTGAGCGGAGCGGGGCTGTCGGGTGCGCTGTGCCGGCGGGGACCACGATGGCCCGGTGCCTCACGCGGATGCGGGTTCACGGCCAACACGGATGATCACTAGCTGTGAATGCCCTGTGTGTGTACACCGTCGTGCCCTGAGGATGCCCGCCCGACTAAGGTTTCGCCCATGCCAGTGACGAAGGCGGTCATTCCCGCCGCGGGTCTGGGGACCCGGTTCCTGCCCGCGACGAAGTCGGTTCCGAAGGAGATGCTACCTGTCGTCGACAGGCCGGCCATCGAATACGTCGTCGAAGAGGCCTCCCGCGCGGGCCTGCGTGACGTGCTGCTCGTGACGAGCCGCACCAAGAAGGCCATCGAGGACCACTTCGACCGGGAGGGGGATGTCGAGGCCGCGCTTGAGCGCAAGGGCGACAAGGTTCGCCTCGAACGCGTCCGGGCCTCCGCCGAGCTGGCCGAGGTCCACTCCGTCCGTCAGCCCTCGCCGCGGGGGCTCGGTCACGCCGTTCTGTGCGCCTCCGCGCACGTGGGCGACGAGCCGTTCGCGGTCCTGCTCGGGGACGATCTCATCGACGAGCGTGACCCGCTGCTGGTCGAGATGCTCGCCGTCCAGGAACGGCACGGCGGGGCGGTCGTCGCGCTGATGGAGGTGCCCGAGGAGGCCGTCTCCATGTACGGCGTGGCGACGATCGCTCCGGCGGCCGCCGCTCCCGCCTCGACCGCTCCCGCCTCGGCGGTCTCGGCGGCTTCGGCGGCTTCGGTGGCTTCGGTGGAGCGGGTCCCGGCGGGCGGGTCCGGCGGGCGCTACCGGACGGTGCGCATCACCGACCTGGTCGAGAAGCCGCCGGTGGACCAGGCGCCCAGCAACCTGGCCGTCATCGGGCGCTACGTGCTGCCTGCGGAGATCTTCGACGTCCTGCGGGCCACGCCGCCCGGCCGGGGGGACGAGATCCAGCTGACCGACGCGCTGCGGACGCTGGCGGAGCGGGCCGGCGCCGACCCGGGAGCGGAGATTCCGGTGCACGGCGTCGTGTTCACCGGGCGCCGTTATGACACCGGTGACCGGGTCGACTACCTCAAGGCGGTCGTCCGGCTCGCCTGCGAGCGGCCGGACCTCGGCCCGGAGTTCTACCCGTGGCTGGAGGAGTACGTGGCGTCCGGCGGTCCCAAGGCCGAATGCTGACAGGCGGGGCGGGCGGGCTCGCCCGCGGCCGCGGTGGCCGTGGGCCCGCCTGCCCCGAGGACGGACGCCGACGGGCTTACCTGACGGGGCGCTCCGAGCGGGCTCCACCGACGGTGCTCCTGGACGATGCTCCTGATGGAGCGCACCTTGTCCGCCGGTGGCGTGCCGCGCTGACGAAAAGTGACCAGGCCTGCGCGGCGAAGGACAGGTCAGGAATTTCCCGGGGCCCTTGCTTGGGCGCATCGGCACCTTCGGGCAGACTGGGCGCGCGTCTTCGCGCGGAAATGTCCAGGCTCCTGACATGTTGGCCCTGAAGTCGCCACGTCAGGCGAAGAACCGCCCGCGGGTCAACGGCTGTCGAGAGCTCACTCGCCGGCCGTCATGGCCTGCTGCCCGGCACACCGCTGACACGAAGGCTATACGGCCTGAACAGAAGTGTAAAGAACGGGACGGGTGCCTGTGAAAACGGTAGATCAGCACGCATCGGACATTATGGCAGCAATCCATCCCATGTCGCCGCGGCGGACGGCGCTGCGCGAGGCGCACGGCTGCGTGCTCGCGGCGCACGTGCGGGCGACGGTGGCCGTTCCGGGCTTCGACAACTCCGCGATGGACGGCTACGCCGCCCGCGCCGCGGACGTCGCCGAGGCCAGCGAGGACAACCCGGTGACGCTCCCCGTGGCCGGCGAGATCATGGCCGGCCCGGTGTCACCCGCGCCGCTCGCCCCGGGCACCGTCGTACGGATCATGACCGGTGCCCCGCTCCCGAAGGGCGCCGACACGATCGTCCAGCTCGAGTGGACGGACGGCGGCATCGAGACGGTTCGGATCAACCAGGCGCCGCGCCGCGGGCTGCACATCCGCCGTGCCGGGGAGGACATCGCGCCCGGCAACCTCGTGCTCGCCGCGGGCACCGTGCTCGGCGCCGCGCAGATCGGCCTGCTGGCGGCCGTCAACGTCGCCCGGCCGGCGGTCCACCCGCGTCCGCGGGTGGCGGTTCTGTCCACCGGCAGCGAGCTTGTCGAGGTCGGAACCCCGCTCGGGCCGGGCCAGATCGTCGACTCGAACAGCCACGCCATCGCCGCCGCGGCGCACGAGGCGGGGGCGCTTGTCCGCCGGGTCGACGGGGTGTCGGACGATCCCGACGAGTTCGGCGCGACCTTCGACGAACTGCTGCGCAGCACCGACGTCGTGATCACCACCGGCGGGATCAGTGTCGGTGCGAGGGACGTCGTCAAGCAGGTCCTGAGCAAGTCCGACGAGATCCGGTTCGAGCGCATCGCCATGCAGCCCGGCAAGCCGCAGGGCTTCGGTGTCGTCGGTGGCGTGCCCGTCTTCACCCTTCCGGGTAACCCGGTGAGCGCCCTGGTGTCGTTCGAGCTGTTCGTCCGGCCGGCGCTGCGGCGGATGCGCGGCCTGCCGGCGAGCCCGGAGGGCGCGAGCTGGCAGCGGCCGGCCACCGGCACCGTCACCGTCCGGGTGAGCGAGACTATGCAGTCCGCGGCCGGAAGGCGTACCTTTCCCCGGGTCCGTCTCGAACGTGACGACACCGGGGAGCTGGTCGCGACGTCCGCCGGGGGGCAGGGTGCCCACCAGATGTCCGGGCTGGCCTCGGCCCACGCGCTGCTCGTCGTCCCCGAGGAGGTCACCGAGGTGCCCGCAGGCACGAAGCTTCCCGCGGTGCTGCTGCCCGAGCCCGAGTGGGCCGGCCCGTTCGGTGAGGCCCGCGGGTGACCGGTCCCGGGCGGTTCACCCACGTCGACGACCGAGGCGCGGCGCGGATGGTCGACGTCTCGGCCAAGGAGGTCACGGCGCGCACGGCGACCGCCGCCGGCTGCCTGCGCACCTCACCGGACGTCGTCGAGCTGCTGCGCGGCGCGGGGGTGCCCAAGGGTGACGCGCTCGCCGTGGCCCGCATCGCCGGGATCATGGGCGCCAAGCGCACCCCGGACCTGATCCCGCTCTGCCACCCGATCGCCGTCTCCGGGGTCAAGGTGGAGCTGACCGTGGTCGACCACGGGGTGGAGATCACCGCCACGGTGCGCACCGCCGACCGGACCGGGGTGGAGATGGAGGCGCTGACCGCGGTCGCGGTCGCGGGGCTGACGCTGCACGACATGGTGAAGGCGGTGGACCCGCTGGCCGAGCTGACCGAGGTCCGGGTCGTTACCAAGACCGGCGGGAAGTCCGGGGACTGGCACCGCGACGGTGCCGGGCTGCCGGGAGACGGTGCCGGGCTGCCGGGAGACGGTGCCGGGCCGCCGGGAGACGGGGCCGGACCGTCGTGAGTGGCGCCTCCGGGCTGCCGGCAGGGGCTCGGGCGCGGGTCGTGACGGTGTCCGACCGCGCCCACCGCGGCGCCTATCCCGACCGCTCGGGCCCGCTGCTGGTCGACGCCCTGGTCGGGATGGGCTTCGACGTGCCCGCGCCGGTCGTGGTCCCGGACGAGCGGGCGGAGATAACCGCGGCCCTGCGCGCGGCTGTCGACGCCGGGGTCGACCTGGTGGTGACCACCGGGGGAACCGGTCTCGGGCCGAGGGACGTCACGCCGGAGGCCACAAGGGACCTGCTTGACCGAGAGGTGCCTGGGCTGGCCGAGGCGCTGCGGGCGGCCGGGCGGCTCAAGGTGCCCACCGCGGTCCTCTCCCGTGGCCTCGTCGGCACCGTCGGAGCGACCCTGGTCGTGAACCTGCCCGGCTCGACCGGAGGAGTGCGCGACGGCGCCGCGGTCCTCGCCCCGGTCGTCGCGCACGCGATCGCGCAGCTGCGAGGCGACACCGACCACGCCGGCGGCACCGACCGCTCCGGCGGCCCGTCGGGTACGGCGCCCCACCCGCCCGCGTCCACCGGGGGCACACCGGCGTGAGAGCGCCCGGCTGGCCGGTCACCCTGCGCCATGATGACGTCGTCGTCCGGCCCATGCGCCTGCGTGACGCCCCGACCTGGGTCGAGGTCCGCACGCGCAACGCCGACTGGCTCGCTCCGTGGGAGGCCACCTCGCCGGGCTCGGAGTCGGTGCGGGCCACCTGGAACGAGCGCCAGACCATCGGCGTCTACACGCAGATGCTCCAGCGGCTGCGGGCACAGGCCCGGGTGGGCGCGGCGCTCCCGTTCGCCATCGCCGTCGACGGACGGTTGGTGGGGCAGCTCACAGTGTCGACGATCGTGCGCGGGGCGTTCAACAACGGCCAGGTCGGCTACTGGGTGGACGGCGCGCACGCCGGCCGCGGCATCGCCCCGACGGCGCTGGCGATGGTCACCGACCACTGTTTCGGCCCGGTCGGGCTGCACCGGCTGGAGGCCAACGTCCGCCCGGAGAACGCGGCCAGCCGCCGGATGCTGGTGAAGCTGGGCTTCCGCGAGGAGGGCCTGCACCGCAGATTTCTCGCGATCGACGGCCGGTACCGCGACCATATCGGCTATGCACTGACGACCGAGGACGTCCCCGGGGGATTGCTGGCCCGCTGGAGCCGCACCCGTTCGCCCTCCTCCTGAGCAGGCTTACGGCACAGGCTTTCGCCCCGGCGTCGTCGGTGCCGGTGGTCTCCTTGTCCAGTGCCCGTTAGCGGGGTTTCCGGCGTCGCCTAGGCCCCTCTTCAGGGGGCGGTTCGCGGTCCGTTCGGACGTCCTACGTGACCTCTTCGGACGTCCAACGCGTGCCGTTCGGGTCGCCTTCGGCGTGCCCGCGCGGTGCCGCCGGTGCTCGCCGTGGCCCACTCGGGCCGCTTGGGTCGTCGCTCAACCTGCCCGGCGTTACGTTGGGTGCTCGTAGTGTGACCTGCCCACCCGGACGGGGGGAGTATCACCCAGCCCACATCGGTATCACCTCGGATTGACAGTGGACGGCCACCTGGTGAACCTCGCCGACGAGTGCGACACGCGGGCTTCCGGTCGGTGACCGCGCGCATTCCGCTCACTAGCGTCGAGCACGGAATCGTAAACGACGACATCGAGAAGAGGCGTCCAGATGGTCTGCTCGCTCGCGCATACCGCGCCTGGCGCGTCCGATCCGCGCCCGGCTCGCGGCGGGCGGGCGGGGACCAGGTCCTCTCGCCCCGGCCGCACTGAGGGATGCCCAGCCGGGCACGCCGAAGGCGACCCGAACGGCTCGCGTCGGCCGAACGGCGTCAGGTCGCCGAACGACGCCCCAGGAACATTGCGGAGCGTGACCGCGTGAGTGCGCTCATCTGGCTGGCGATCGTTGCCGTATGGGGCTTCGTACTCATCCCCATGTGGCTGCGTCACCATGATTCGGCGGTGGAACAGCGGTCCGCGGACCGCTTCTCCACCGCCATGCGGGTGCTCTCGCGGCGCGGCTCACCGCGCGCCGGCACGGGCCCGCTGACGCGGGCCCCGTCCGAGGGCTCGCCGGCGGTGGCACAGGAGGCGGCAGGGATGGCGCGATCGCGCTCCGGCGAAGGTCCCGGCACGGGGCAGCTCGGCGCGGCCGACCCGGCGGATACCCGGGCCGGGGCGAATTCCGCGGCCGCCCCGACCGCTCCGGAGACTTCCGGCGCGGCGGCATTTCCCGTGGGTACCGGCACGGACGCGCACCCCCGCACGGACCTGGCCGACGACCTCGACCCCATGGACGACCTCGAGCACCTCGACGGGCTCGAGCACCTCGACGGCGTTGCCGGGACGGACGGCGTCCACGGCCTGGAACACGCCGACGGGATGGACCTCGACGGGATGGATGACTTCGCGGACAGCCGCTCGGTGGGGGCGCCGGGCACGCAGGGGGACGTTGATGCGCCCCCGCGGCTGTTCGGGCCGACCTCGGGTGTGCCGCGTCGTGTCCCCGCCGACCGGGCGGTCCGCGCGGCGCAGGCCGATCGCACGGCGCTCGTCCGGCAGCGGCGGCAGCGGCTCTTCGTCCTGCTCACCGCGCTGCCGATCAGCGTCATCCTCGCAGCCACGCTCGGCGGCATGTGGATGATCGTCCACCTCGCCGTCGACGTCGCCGCCGCCGGGTATGTCCTGCACCTGCGCCGGTCCGCGCAGGCGCACCGCCGGGTGGTGCGCTCCCGGGCCGCGCTCGACCGGCGGATCGCCGCCGAGCGCGCCGCCCGCGCCTACGGCGGCATCCGCGGCTGGACCGGCGGCGCGCGGGAGCACGCCCCGGGCTCCGCCTCCTGGGCGGGCGGCGCGGCACGCGGCACCGAGTACTCCCCGGTGCGGCTCTCCGCCGGCGGCCCGGACGAGACCCTCACCGCCGACGACCTCGCGCACGCGCGGGCCGAGACCGTCGACCTCGGCTCCGTCGCCGACCAGGCGCACGCCACGGGCGGGGCTGATGGCCACCGTGGCGGCGCGGGCGACGAGGAGGCGGAGGGCGACGACCCGGCCCAGCCCGGCGAGTACCACTCCGGCGAGTACCACCCCGGCGACGCCCACGACGCTTACGACGCCCACGAGGCGGACGCGGCAGCGTCCTCGTCGCCGGTGGCAGAGGGCGCCCACCCCGGCCACCAGCCCGAGTACGCCGAGTACGCCGAGTACACGGCCCGCCGCGACGCCTCCGGTGACGTCGAGTACGTCGAGTACGTCAACGCGGAGCAGTTGGGCTACGACGCCGCGGCGGCCTACCAGGCGCCCGCCGGTGACGTCGCGGGGACCGAGTACGCCCAGTACGCCGTCCAAGCCGAGTACACCGAGTACACCGAGTACCCGGGGCACGTCGAGTACCAGGCCGAGTACGTCGAGTACGCCCAGCAGGCCGTTCACGCCGAGGAGGCCGGGTACGCGGAGCAGGCTGGCTACGGCGAGGCGGCTGGCTACGGCGAGGCTGCCGGTTACGCCGCTCACGCCGGGCAGGCGGGCTACGCCGAGGCGGCGGGCTACGCCGAGCAGGCCGGATACACGGAGCAGGCCGGGTACGCCGAGCAGACCGGGTACGAGGCCGGCGACCAGGTCGCGCGCGGCTACGGTGGCGCCGCCGGGCCCGCGGCACCCCGCTCCGGCGGCGCGTCCCGTCCCGTCCCGCGCCCCGGGGCGCGGCCGAACACCTCGCGTCCCGGACGCGTCCAGGTCAACCCGCCCGGAACGCACGGCGGCCTGATTCCGCCCGCCGCGGCGACCGCGGGCCAGGGTGAGGCGGTCGCGGCGACCGAGGCAACCGGGCCGGCGGCCGGTGCCCAGGCACCGGACGAGCTCGAGACCCTGCTCCGGCGGCACGCCGTCGGCAGCTGACCACCAGCGGCCGACAGTCGCCGGCTGGGCGCCAGCGGCTGGCCGTCGGTGGCTGGACTGCCGGGCACCGGCCGGTGCCCGGCACCGCCGTGTGGGTGACCCCGGCTACAGGTTCCGGCGGCTGATCGGCCGCCGGAACCGGAGACGTCCAGGCCGGCGGTGATGGCCTGCGGCGGGCCGTCGCCGCACCCGCCCGCCGGCCCGCCGACGGTCGTTGACGGGCCGGGGCACGTCCGGCCGGGGGCTCGGTCCGCGTGCATAATGGCCTCGTGACACTCCGCTCGCAGACCACCCACACCGCCGCTCGTCGGCGTGCCGGGGTCCTGGCTGCCTGTCCGCGGTGTTGTCCCTGCCCTCGCGCCCACTGACGCCGCGCACGAACCTCGAACCACCGCCCGGCGTCGCCCGATCCGGTTCCACCCGGCGGGCCGGGGCGTGAGGGGCCTCCGGATCACGTTCCTCCCGCCTGGCCGGCCAGCGGCCTGAGTCCACGCGGGGCCCGTGATCACGTGCCAGCCTTCCGGAGCTCACCGCGGGCCGACGCCCGCGCTCGTGCTCCGGCGATGTGTCCTTCCGTGTTCGTTCAGCGGTGCGTCCCAAGGGCCGCGCCGTCGGTGTCTCCGTCCGCCCCGCCGCCGCGCGCCCGTCCGGCGTCCCAGGCGGGATCCGGAACGCCGGCGAGGCGCGGCGCCAGTCGGGACCAGGCGCCGGCGGGGACAGCCCGCGGCAGGAGGAGAGATCCGGTCTTGATGTTCGAATCTTGGCTCGCCCGGCTGCGGGACCGGGGATTCGTCATGTGCCCGGCGAGCAGCGCCATTCCCGTGGACGTGAGAGCCGTCGCGGCCGATGGCACGGGCCTGCATTTCCGCTGCCGTGGCGTCCGCGTCCGGCTCGCGGTCTACCGGCCCGGCAGAGCGGCCTGGCAGACACCGCTGCGGGACGAGAACTGGGCGCCCGAGGAGTCCCTGGAGCTGTGGGAGCGCCGCCCGCTGCGCGACGGCACCGTTCCCGCCCAGGGCCGCCTCGTCTTCGTGGCGGACGGCGAGGACGGCGCCGCGGAACCGGACGCGGAGATAGTCCTCGACGGCGCGCGCAGCCACGGCTGGCGCGGCCACGAGGCCGGGCTGCTCAGGACGGCCGAGGCGGCGTCGTTGTTCGAGAACATGCTGCTGGTCGCCGGGCTCGCCGCCGAGCTCGACGAGATCCCCGACCCGGCGAGCCCACCGGTCTTCGCCGTCCTGCCCAGCACGCCGTGGCCGCTGGTTCAGGCTGACCCGGCCGGCTGGGACGGCGGCCGGACCGTCCGCCAGACGGATCGCCAGCCGGCCAGCGAGGGCGCCCACCCACTCCCATCCGGCGTGCTGTAAGCTTCAGTTGCTTCCAGGGGGTGTAGCTCAGCCTGGTAGAGCGCCTCCCTCGCACGGAGGAGGCCAGGGGTTCGAGTCCCCTCACCTCCACGAGAGTTGCCATGTTCGAAACTTGACCATGGTCTCTCTGCTCGCTGGCAAGCAATACGCCGTCCGGGTTGATCCCGGGCGGCGTCTTTGTTTGTCCGCTGTGGGGCCTGGTGTCGCCGTAGGCGAGTGCGACCACCGATCCGGTGGAGGAGTCTGATCTGGGGGTCTCGGAGTCCTCTGGGGCTCGCTGGGCGTTGATCAGGTTGTCGGTCTCGGTGGCGAGCCGCTGGTCAAGATCCTTTCCGAGGAGCTGTGCCAGGGGCGGGTGCAGATCGGCGGTGCGGATGCCGAGGTCGACGATCCAGAACCGGTGAAAGACGGCCTGGTTGAGTTGGCGTTTCACGGTCGCGGGCGCGGTGCGGTAAAGGGTGTGGCTGTCCTCGCAGAGCGCGAGAATCCGGTCGAGGACACGGTCCAGGTTGCGCCATTCACCTTCGCACACGGCGAGGGTCTCCCGGGCCCGGGACAGTGCCCGGTCGATGCGGGACTGTTCTTCTTTCAGGAATTCCTCGGTGATCGCGCCGTTGTAGTAGGCGCGCATGCACGCGCGCCGCTCGTGTTCGAGGTCGGTGATGGTCTGCTTCTGGCGGGTGGCCTGTTCGGCGCCGTGGGCGGTGAGGGACTGCGCGCTGGCGAGTACGAGTTCCCGGATGCGTGCCTTCTGTCGGGGGGTGATCTCGACGCGGCGCCACCACTCCTCGACGAGTTGCTCCACGGTACTGATGAGGATGTAGGGCTGGCGGCATTTCCCGCGCTGGCGGCCGAGGCAGTAGAAGTAGGGGTAGGTGCCGCCGTGCCGGCCGGTGGCGTTGGTGATGCCGAATCCTGATCCGCAGTGCCCGCAGAACAGGCTTCCCTTCAGCGGGTGGAAGTGCCGCTGCGGTTTCTCTCCGGCGATGTCACGGGCGCGCAGTATCGCCGTGACGCGGTCGAAGATCTCGGGAGGGACGAAGGTCGGGTGCCGGCCGTTCGGGTACTCGACACCGGCGAAGGTGACGACGCCGATGTAGTACCTGTTGGTGAGCATCTTGTGGACGTGGGATTTGTTGAGTGGCCGCTCGGGGCGTTTCCCGGCGGCCCGGTTCGTGAGGCCACGGTGGTTGAGTTCCTCGGTGAGGGTCGCGACCGTCCATTTCCCGGTGGCGAACTCCTCGAACGCCCATTGCACGAGCCGCCATCGGTCCGGATCAAGAGCGACGTCCGCGATGTTGCGGCCCTCGGTCCTGATCCGGACGTTAAGGTAGCCGATCGGGGCGAGGCCGGGGGTTCCGCCGTTGCTGGCCTTCTGCGTCATCTTGTAGGAGATGTCCTTGCCACTCGCGGCCGACTGGTACTGGTTGATCGCGGCCATGATTCCGTGGAGAAGTTCCCCGGACGGGGTCTCGTCGATGTTCTCCGTGGCGGAGACGAGCAGGACGCCGAGGTTACGTAGCCGCATCGTGAAATCGGCGTCCTCGTACCTGTCGCGCGCGAACCGGTTCAACTGGTAGACGATCACAATGTCGACGTCCCGTTGCGCCTCAATACGGGAGATCATCGCAAGGAACGCCTGACGCTTGTTCAGGTCCTTGTAAGCGGACGCGCCCGGCTCCACGTACTCGTCGATGACATCGACATTGATGGCTTCGGCTTTTTCGCCGCACTTCGTGCGCTGCGCGGGGAGCGAGATCCCCTCCGGGTTGTAGTCCGTGCGTACCTGCGACTTCGAGGAAACTCGGAGATAGAACACGGCGCGCAGCCGCCGCATGGATTCCGCAGATGGCGGTATAGCCGTTTCGGTGACAGCGGCAGGGGGCATGGCAAACCCTTTCGTCCGATGATCGGCGACGACATGGTAACACCCTTTCGGTTAGCATTTCTTTCTCTCTGAAGCTGCATCAGATTCCGTGCGGCTCTTCGAGGGATCATCATCCACTGGGCTGTCAGGGTTCTCGTTCTCTTCGCGGATAATCGTGCTCGCCCATCCGACCAGTGCGGCAGCGAAACCACCGCTGTCGATGTCCGGATGGCGTTGTGCGATGACGGAGACTTGCTTGCGGCGCGCCGCATTCAACGGATCAGACCCGATTCTGTCGCGCGGTTGGAGGAATCGCAGAAAAGGGGACTTGTCCAGCCGGGTAGCGGTAGCGGCGGCACAGACAGCCACCTCGGCCGCCACGCGCGTGCGCGCGCGACCGGCGGCGCCGTCCGCTACCCGCTACCCGGCTGTCCGCGTGCAGGTCGCGACGGGTGGGAGAGGTAGCGGCCCGGGTAGCGTCGGCGCTACCCGTAGCGGCCCGCCCGCTACCCGTCACTCAACGTAAAGATCCGTTATCTACGTTGATCCACGGCAGGATGTCGACGCCTGTTTCCCGGGGGTGATCGTGAATCCTCCGAAGGTCGGCGCGGCCACCGGGCGACCACCCGTCCTCGTCGCAGCGGCCGGACGCGAGATCCGGTGACCGGAACCCCGCTGACGGCCAGAACAGACTACGAAGATCCACAATGACGTCAAGCGCACCCACTCCAGGAAGACGGGACCGATGGTCGAGCGTGCGAGCCACGGCACGAAACGTCATGACTCACTTACTGTTATTCCCCGTCGGTGAATCGGACAATCGCCGCAGAAACCAGGCAGAAAGTCCCATCAATTCCACGAGGCACCCGATCTCGAACCGGTTACGGTTCCGCCGTGGCGGCCGTCGCTCGGGTGACCCTGCCGCGCGAAGATCATGCCTGCCGCGTCGACCGACCGCCGCACGTCCACAGCTACCCCTGCGGTTACGGAAAGTAGCCATCGGGGCGTTCGGAGGGGTGCTAACGTTAGCGGCCTCGCTGCTTGCGTAAGCACCCCCTGATAGCGGCTCAGATGCCCGGTGACCTGCTTGTTAGCGGGTAAGCACCCCTGGGCCGCCAGGCGCTGAAACCCCGGAAAACGGGCCTCCGAGGCCCTCCCGCGACCCGCTTGCGCCATCCCGGCCACCGACCTCGTCGCCGCTACGTTCCGTGACCGGGGCTGCGAGTGGCGCCCGTGCCCGCAGCGGCATCCGGCCGTCACCGGCACAGACCGCGTGACCGGGCCGGCGGCGCGGCCTCGCGGGGGTATCCGTATCGCGCCGGTAGGCGGCGGAGCGTGCGGATGACGCGAGTACCCGTCGTGATGTTGCCGTGTCTGCCCACCGTGGCGCCGTACGCTGTTGTTGGCCGCGTGCACATGCGGGAAGAGGGTCGCGATGGTAGACGAGCCGGCACCGGGAACCCACCTCCAGAATCTCCGCCGCCGACGCGGTCTCTCCCAGGAGGGGCTTGCCGACCGGGCCGGGCTGAGCGTTTCCACGATCCGCAAGATCGAACAGGGCGGAACCGCCCGGCTGGAAACATTCCATATGCTCGCCCGCGCACTCGACGTGGAGACCTCGTCTCTCTTCGAGCCGGGTTCACCCGCCCCGGTCGCGGAGCAGGAAGAAAGTAACAAGCTAAATCTCCTTCCCTTGCGGCAGATGCTCACGCCCATCATCGGCCTCGCGGGTTCGGTGACGTTTGGTGCGGACCCGCCCGGCGAGGCACGGGAAGCCAACCTTCGCGCGGCGCTGTCGGAGGCCGCCCGCCTGTATCGCGCGGACGACTTCGAATCCGTCGCCGCAATGCTCCCGCGAATGATCCGACAGAGCCACTCGCTCGTGGACCACGCGGCCGACGAGGAAAGAGAGAACCTGCTCCGCCTGCGCGCCGATATCTTCCAACTCGCCGGCCTGTTTCTGACACAGGTGAGGCAATATGACCTTGCCTATACGGCGATTCGGGACGCGATAGGCGACGCCACGGCCGTCGGGGACAACGTGACGGCGGCGTTCGGGGCGATTTCGCAGGCATGGCTGTTCATCCGGCAGGGCCGGTTCGCCGATGCCGAATCGCTCGCGGGAAATATCGCTTCGAAGATCGAGCCGCGTATGTCGACCGCGACCGACGAGGAGCTGTCGGCGTGGGGCTGGCTCCTGCTGCGCGGCTCCGCCGCCGCGATCCGCAACAACCGCCGGGACTCCTCCGACGAGTTCCTGTCTCTCGCGGATGTCGCCGCGTCCCGGGTGTCCATGCGGGTACCCGACCACTACAACCAGTACCTGACGACTTTCGGTCCCGCGGTGGTCGCGATGAAACGCGCGGAATCCATGATGGTCATGGGTGACGCGCGCGGCGTGCTGCGGATGGCCGAGAGCATCCCGTACCCGCGTTCGGGCCGGTACCGGTCGGACAACCTGAGCCGCCACCTGCTCGACGTGGCCGCCGCGCACACGGACCTCCGCGACTACAAGGACGCGACAGACGTACTCGTCCATCTGAGGAAGAACTCACCCGAGTGGCTGCGGCACCAGCGTAAGGGAAAGGACATTCTGCTCACCCTGCTGCGCAGCCGCAAACGCTCCCTGAGTCAGGAACTCCGGAGCCTGGCCGACTTCCTCGACGTCTCAGCGTAGGAGCAAACAGGAACTACCATGCAGCGTGGTAGTTCCGCTGAACCGTCCGGAAACTACCATGCTTCGCCGCTCGTGATCCCCGGGCGCGGTGCCTAGATTTCTGTACCAGGCACCCGGGTTCGGTCGCAGCGGAGGGCACCCCACGCCTTTCAGCCTCCCGGGCCCGGGTCGCCGCCATCGACGAGAGAAACCTGTAGATCGGGCCCGGAACGGGACGGGCGGAGTGGAGGCCGGACATTGAACAGCGACACCGTCTACGCGATCGTGTGGTATCAGGGTGGGCCGGAACCCTGTGTCGGTGGGGTCCTTTTACCGTATGAATCGGTCGCCGCCGCGGAAAGATCGGCCCGCATGCGAAACCTCGACGGGTACGACGTGGCACCTATCGAATTCGATGTCTCGCCCGACTCCGAATCCGACGGCGTGGGTCTGGTGGTCCGGTGATACCCGAGATCGGTGAATCGGCCGTCGCGACCATGTACCGGCGGTATGTGATGAACCTGCTCGACCTCGACACCGACCGGGAAGAGAAGCCGCCACTGACGAAGTCCGACTACCGCCGGGCGCTCTTCGCCATCCTCGGCACCGATCCGAGGCCGCTCCTGACCGCCGGCCATCAGGTGACCGAAGACGAAGCGGTCGCCTACGAATATGGCCAACAGGCGATGCTGGACGCGCTCTTCGTCAAACTGGGTGAACTCTGGCGGCCGCATGCCCTCGAAGCGTCCGGGAAGACGGAACGGTCGCCGGACCGGCGGTGAGGTACCCACCAACCAACCCAAGCGCGAATCCGACTGCGGCCATCCGCTAGCAGAAGTGCTTGCCAGAGCTAGCGCTTGGGTAGGGGCCGTGGGAACGCGGAGGGCCCACCGGGGCATCCCCGGTGGGCCCTCCGCTGTGCGAAGTCGAATCGCTACGCCACGTTGTCACCCTGTCTGGCCGCTCCGCGTTCCCGCAGGTAGCGGGCGAGATCGGGGTTCAAGGTCCATCCCCTCACCTCCACTCGACTTGGACGCCCCTATGCCTTCCTAGAAGGCATAGGGGCGTCTTCGTTATGTCTGCCCGGGGGCCGAGCCAGTGGAGTCCACGCACGTGGTGTACGGATCGTGATCGTCTAGCGACTCGCCGGAGTGGCGGTCCGTGACGTAGAGC
>NZ_JALKFY010000002.1:0-103439 GCF_023242985.1 Frankia sp. Mgl5
CGCATACCTCATAGCAAAAGATGTACCCGCCCACCACCAGCCATCACCAGACCCATTAACACCACACATTAATCGTCGGTATGTGTTCTGCGACCTGTGCGGACGCAGAATGATGGGTCGAGCTCCGCGCGGTGTCGGCTACTACGTCTGTGCCCGGAAGGGCAGCTACGTCCCGGCCGGGCATCCGCGGGAGGCAGATATCTGGCTCCGCGAAGACGACCTTGTCGACGGGATCAACGCGTTTCTGGCTGAGCGGGTGTGCGGCGAGTACCGTTTGGATCTTGTCGACTCTCATCTGAAGGCAGTGGACGCGACCCGCGAGCATGATCGGGAACGGCAGGTCGCGGCTCTGCACCGCGCCATCGCTGACACTGAGGCCCGCGGCAAGCGGCTGCTACGTAACTTCGAGCTTGTCGACAGCCCGGACCAGGACATGGCCCGCGACATCGCGGAGCGGCGGATCGAGCTGGGGTCCGAGCGAGAAGCCCTACAGCAGAAGTTGGCCGATCTTGAGGATGAGGAAGCGGCGGCGCCCAATCCCGAGTTGCTGCGGGCGCTGCCGGTGGGGGCCGTCGACCTCGAAGAGCTGCCTGAGGACCTCTCTCGCCGGCTCTTCGAGGCCCTTCGGCTCGAAGTCCGCTACAACCGCGCGACTAACATCGCAACTTGCCGGGTAACCCTGACTGGCGAGACCATACCGACCGCTGCTCGCGTCGGCGTCGACGCGGTCAGGGCGGTCCGAGAGGTCCCTGGCAAGATCGAGAAGGAGGAAGTGGCTGTGACCGTGCAGATCCCTGAAAGGATCATGCGCGGGTCTGCTTGGTGCCCCCAACGGGATTCGAACCCGTGCTACCGCCTTGAAAGGGCGACGTCCTGGGCCGCTAGACGATGGGGGCAGCGAACCGGAGGTGCGGCAGCGGATGATCCACCACAGCACCGGGCTTCAGAACAGGGCAAGCATAGGGGATCGTCCGCTCCGCCGACAAACGCGTGCCGTCGACGCTGGTCGGAGGACGCGGCGTCGATCATGCCGGCGGAGGCTTTGGCGGGGCGGCCGCGGGTCCCGGGGGCAGGCTGAGCGCGGGGCGTGGGTCGACCCGGCGGTAGCGCGACCGGAAGAACGCGCGTACCGGACGTCCGCCGATCGAGATCGTGTGTTCGATGGTCACCGGCGCGGCCGATGCGGCCGATGTGGTCGGAGTGGTCCCGTGCGGCGGTGCCGCCGGGCGGGGGAACGGGACTTCGAGTGGCGGCGTGATGTCGAATGACAGGGTGACGTCGTCGGATCTCGCCCGGGGTGTGTTCGGGTCGTAGACCCGCAGCCTGACCCGGTTTCCGCGCTGCTCGTACGCGTAGGCGAGGACCTGGTGATTGAGGCCGAGGCGCAGCGGGTCGGCCGAGTGGACGGTGATGACGCCGAGCGGGCAGAGCAGACCGCGATCCAGGTCGAGGCGGATCCGCGGCCATTCCCGGTCGACGCTGATCCGCCCGACGCCGGGGCGGGTCAGCGGGCCGCGAGGCAGGTCGGTGTCGGCCGCGCTGGTCAGGCGGTAGTAGCGGTAGACCCCGCGCGGGATGTCGAAGCTGTCGAAGAGCCGGCGCACGATGTAGCGGTAGAGGGGCGTCCCGGCGGCCGGTGGGCTGGTGATCTCCGGAGGCGCCACGCCGAACTCGAACATGTCGCGGACGGCGTAGATCATCCCGCCGCACAGGCCACGGCTGGCGTCCCCGATCGGCACCGCGCCGAGGCCCGCGACCGGGATCCGCAGGACGGGTTGGCGGGGGAAGGAGTTGGTGAAGCCGAAGGCGTGGGCGCTCGGGAGGAAGCCCGGCACGGCTGCGCTCCGCCCGTCGGACCGCTCCTGCTCTGTTCCGTCCCGTGCTGTTCCGTCCCGCATGGTGCCGTCGCTCGCTCCTTCGTCGGTCACGCCTCCATCTTCACGTCCCGGCGGGGTTGCCGAGGTGGATGTCGTCAGGACTCTCGACGCGGCCGGCGTTCGCGGTGGCGGCCCACCGGTGCCCCGGTCACGCGCGGGGGCGCGGGTGGGGCGGCGGGGAGCCGCACCGGTCCGGCGGGGGCGAGGGCGGCGGGACGGCGGACGGCCAGCGCGGCGCGAACGGTCTCGGTCAGGCTCGTGGGGGTGAACGGCTTGGGCAGGTAGGCCACGCCGAGGTCACCACCACCGTCGGCGAGCATCCCGCGGCTGTAGGCGGAGGTGAAGACGACGGGCAGGCCCGGGAACATCCGGGTCAGTTCCTCGGCGAGCTGACGGCCGTTGCGGCCGGGCATGATCACGTCCGTGACGAGCAGATCGACGGAGGTCAGCCGGCGGGCGAGCGTCCGTGCCGCCCGGCCGTCGGCCGCGGACACCACCCGGTAGCCGGCACCGCGCAGCACCCGCTCGGCCAGGCGGCGGACGGCGTCGTCGTCCTCGGCGAGCAGGATGGTCGCGCAACTCCAGGCGTGCCGGGCGGCGTCTGGCCGGTGCCGGTCGTTCGGCGCGGCTGATCGCCCCGGCGCGCCCCCCGGGGTGGGGCGGTTCGTCCTGACCGCGCCGAGCGGCCGGCCGCTCAGGTCGGCGCCGGTGTCGCCCCGGGCGTGGTCCTCGACCGCTCCGCCGGCTGTCGTGGCGACAGCGCCGGCCGACGGGAGACCGGGCCCGTGTCGGCCGGGCGGGTGTCGGTCGGGGTCGCGGAGACCGACTGCGGCGGCGCCGGGTCCGGTGAGCGGGGCGTCGGTGAGCGCCGGTTCGGTGAGCGCGGGTTCGTTGAGAGTGGGTTCGACGAACGCGGGGAGGTCGACCCGGAACGTGGCGCCGAGTCCCGGGACGGAGTCGACCTCGACGGTGCCCTCGGCCTGGCGCACGATCCCGTACACGGTCGCCAGCCCGAGGCCGGTTCCCTTGCCAGGGTCCTTGGTGGTGAAGAAGGGCTCGAAGATGCGCGCGCGGACGTGCTCGGGCATGCCGTGCCCGGTGTCGGCCACGGTCAGCCGCACCAGCCGCCGCGGTGGGACGTCGGGGTGGGACGCGGAGGCGACGTCGTCGACGACGATCACCCGGATGAACAGCCGCCCGCCGTCGGGCATCGCGTCCCGGCTGTTGACGACCAGGTTGACCAGAACCTGCTCGAGTTTCCCGCGGTCGACGCGCACGGTCGCGGGCCGCGCCGAGGGCATCACGACCAGCTCGATGTCCTCGCGGATGAGGCGGCGCAGCATCTCCTCGAGCCCGCGTACCAGGTCGTTGAGGTCGACCGGTCCGGGGCGGACGTCGACTGTGCGGGAGAAGGCGAGGAGCTGGCTCGTCAGGCCGGTGGCGCGCGCGGCCGCGTCCCGCACGGCGGTCAGGTCGCGCTGGACGCCCTCGTCGAGATCGCCGCGCGCCAGCACGAGCGTGGCGTAGCCGTCGATGACGGTGAGCAGGTTGTTGAAGTCATGCGCGATGCCGCCGGCGAGCTGGCCGAGGGCGTCGAGCCGCTGGGCCTGACGCAGCTGGGCCTCGATGTTCTTCTGCTCGGTGACGTCGGTGACGATCGCGAGCGTCCCGTCGACGGTGCCGGCCGGCCCGAGCCGGGCGGTGAGCGCGACCTGGGCGCAGACCTTGCGGGCGTCGGAGTGCCGCAGCGCGATCTCGAGGCGGCGGACGGCGCCGGCTCGCACCGCGTCCAGCGCGGCCGTGATCTCGGCGCGGTCGGTGTCGGACACCAGGTCCGTGAACCGGGTGCCCAGCGGTGTCCCTCCGACGATGGCGGCGAACCGTGCGTTGCGGTAGGTGATGTGCCCGTCCGGGCCGAGCAGGACGACGCCGTCGGCCGTCGTCTCGACGATGCCGCGGTAGCGCTCCTCGCTTTCGCGCAGGGTCTGCTGTGTGGCCTCTCGCAGACGAAGATCCTCGAAGAGCGCGGTACCGCGAACGAGAGCCGGGAAGCGACTCCGTAGCGTCCAGTACCAGACGCCGACGGTTGCAGTGACGACGTCCCAGGTGGTGGTGAGGAACTGGACGTCGATCAGAGTGCGGCCGGCCGGCCCCGCGGGCCCGCCGCCACCATGCCCGCTGCCGCTGTGCCCACCGTGCGCGGCCGGGCCGGTGGCGTGCGGGAGTTGGAGGATGTGCGAGCCGTGCCCGATCGCGCAGGTGAAGAAGATGGCGGCGGTGGCCAGGCCGAGCGGGTTGTTGCGCCACTGGCCCGACCGCCACAGGCCACGCGCGATCGACAGGCAGATCGCGAGGTAGGAGGCCGTCGTCGCGGCGTTGGCCAGGGTCGCCGTGGCCGAGCCGTTCACGGGCTGTGGTCCGTGCCCAGGGGCGGCCGCGCCGTGGCGGGTGCCCGGCTCTCAGACGCGTGTACGAGTGTCATCCGAACGTGAATCGTCCGTATGACCTCGTATCTCGCCGCATAAAATGCTGTTTGAGTGCTTAAATAAGTACTTCTAGTGACGAACTTCCCCACGGCGCCTCATCTTGCTCCGTTCCGCGGTCGAGTGAAAGGAGAACCCCCGTGGTCCCACATGTGCCCCTGCGAGACAGTCAGAAGCGCGGGAGGTACGCAGGGGCCACAGCGGTTATCCGGTGCCGGCCCGGCTGAGCGATGTAAAGCGTCCCGTCGGGACCCACGGCGACCTGCTTCGGATCGAGCACGGGCACCTCGCCCGACCGCGCCGCGGCGACGGCGACCCTGCCGTCCGGGTGGATCGCCAGCACCCGGTCCCCGGCGGGATCAGCCAGATAGACGGTGCCGTCAGGCCCGACCGCGAGTCCGGTCGGGGTGCCCACGTCGGTGCCGGTCGCCGGTGCGCCATCGGCCGCGGGCCGGCCGCCGTACGCCGTGCCGGCCATGGTCCCGATGCGTCCCGCGTGGTCGACGCGCCGGATCCGCCGCTGGTCCGGGTCGGCGATGAGCAGGCGCCCCGCGCCGTCCACCGCGAGAGCCTGTGGACGTCCGATCGCGGCCCGCGTGGCCGGCCCGCCGTCGCCGGAGTAACCCGGTTCGGCGGTGCCGGCGATCACCCGTGCCGTCTCACCCGGCCCGAGCCGCCAGACCCGGTGGCTGTCGGTGTCCGCGATGAGGAGGACGCCGCCGGGGCCGGTCGTCACCGCGCGCGGCCGGCGCAGCGCTGCGGGCGTCGGCACGGTGGTGATCGTCCCGTCCGGGTCGACCCGGCGGATGCGGTCGTTGAAGCAGTCCGCGATCAGCAGGGCGCCGTCCTCGGTCACCGCGAGGCCGGCTGGACTGTCCAGCTCCGCGGCGGTGGCGGGGCCGCCGTCCCCGGCCCGCCCGGCCTTGCCCGTCCCGGCCACCACGGTCTGGGACGCCGTTACCTGGAACGCCGTCACCCGGGATGCTGCCGGCCGGGGGGTTCCGCCTTTGCTCGTGCCGGGCGCGGCGTCCGCGGCGTCGACGCGCAGGACCCGGTGCGCCAGCGGTTGTGAGACGTACAGTGCGCCGTCCGGGGCGACCGCCAGCGCGAACGGGCTCTCCACTCGCAGGTGCACGACGGCGCGGCCCGCAGGGGCGGGACGGCCGCCCCGCCCCGGCGGGCCGGTCGCGGGTTGCTCGTCACGGGGCGAGCGCCGTCCCGCCCACCGCCGCAGCAGGCCTTGGCGCCGGGTGAGGGGTGAGTTCGCGGTGCTGGTTTCCTGATCCGCCGCGGTGTCCCGGCCCCTGGGTAGAAGGACGGGGCCCTCGGTGGGGGCGGTCGTGTCGGGGGAGGCGGCGGTGTCGGCGGGCGCGGCGATGTCGGGTCCGGCCTGTGCTGACGCCGGTCCGGCGTGCGCTGGCGCGGGTCCGGCCTGAGTCGACGCGGTCGCGGCGATGAGGACGACGTCCGGCAGATGGACCGGGACGGGGCAGGCCGACAGCCAGCCGGGGCCGAAATCCCGCGCGGCCGCGGCGGCGAGCTCGAGCGCGAAGTCGAGCGCGCTCTGCTGGCGTCGCGCCGGGTCGGGGTCGAGCGCCCGTACCACGACCCCGCCGATCGCCGGCGGCGTCGATCCGGGTGGCGGCGGCCGGAAGCCGCGCAGGTGCTGCTCCGCGAGCTCGACGGGGGAGAGCCGGCGGGAGAACGGTGTCTGCCCCGACAGCAGCTCGTAGAGAACCGTCCCGAGCGCGTACAGGTCGGTCGCCGGCCGCAGCGGGGCCCCGGTGAACTGCTCTGGCGCCATGTAGACGGGTGTGCCGACGATCGTGTTGCCGCGGCCCGTCGTCGTCTCGACGATCTTCGCGATGCCGAAGTCCGTGATCTTCAGGGTGTGGTCGGAGGTGAAGAGCACGTTGTCGGGCTTGATGTCGCGGTGGATCACCTGGCTGCGGTGCGCCGCGTCCAGCGCGGTGGCCATCGCCAGGCCGAACGCGACCACCTCCGCCATCGCCAGCCCGCGCGAGGCGCGGGCGCGCAGGGTCCCGCCGGCGCAGAGCTCCATGACGATCATGCAGAGGTCGCGCCGCTCGACGTAGTCGAAGACGCGGACGATGTGCGGATGCGTGAGCCGGGCGAGCAGGCGCGCCTCCGCGGCGAAGACCTCCCGGCCCACCCCGAGCTCCGACTCGGAGTCGGCCATCTCCGGCACCAGGATCTTGATCGCGGCCGGCCGCTCGAGCCGGACGTGCCGGGCGGCGAACACCAGGCCGAACCCGCCCGTCCCGATCAGGTCGCCGACCTCGTAGCCGGGCAGCGCCGCCTCGATGTGCGCGCGGTCGACGATCACATCAGACTGGCCGCCGACGCCGCCGAGGCGGCGGAACAATCACCCACAGACCGGATCGTAGGGCAGATCCGGTAGGAAACGGCGCCACTCCGCGGCCGTGATGCCCACCCCCGCCCGCTCGCAGATCCGGGCCCGCACCCGGTCGACATCAAGGTCCCACACCACCGCGGGCACGGTGAAGATCACACCGACCAGCTTCTTGCCGTCCAGGGTGTAGAGGATCTCCCCGATACCGGCCTCACTGCCGGCCGAGCGCGCGAGCTTCTCGATGAGCGTCGGGGAGTCGCGTTCCGTAACGTCCCAGACCTGCACGGTGTTGTCGTTGCTGCCGGTGGCGAGCTGCGTGCCGTCCGGGCTGAACGCGACGCTGGTCACGGACGTCGAATGGCCCGGCAGGTCCGCGATCTGACGCGGCGCGTCCAGGCGGGTCACGTCCCACAGCGTCGCGAACGGGTTGGCCCCGCCGGCCGCGAGCGTCCTGCCATCGGGGGAGAAGCGCACCTCCCAGACCCCGCCGGGGAACTCGGGCAGCTCCGAGACCAGCCGGAGCCGTCGCGGGTCCGTCACATCCCAGAGCTTCACCGATCGTTCGGCCGCGCTCACCAGGGTCCGGCCGTCCGGTGAGAAGGTCAGGTCACGGACGGATGAGCGGTGCGCGATCAGCGACGCGAGCCGCCGCGGCCGGGAGAGATCGGTGACGTCCCAGGTCTCGACCCTGGCCTGGAACGCCGGCTCCGGCGGGGAGTTCAGGCCGCCGAGCGCCAGGGTCCTACCGTCCGGGCTGAACAACAGCTCCGCGGTGCCACCGGCCGGCCCCGGCACGTCCGAGATCCGGGACGGCTTCGCGGGGTCGCGGACGTCGTAGAAGACGATGTTCTTGCCCGTGCCCACCGCGAGCACGTTCCCGTCCGGACTGAAGGCCGACGAGCCCGTCGGGTCGTACTCGTCCACGATCACGTCGGTGAGCACGTGCAGCCGGCGGGGCGCGTAAGGATCATCGACGTCCCACAGCTCGACCGCCTTGTCGGTGGTGATCGCTACGATGCCGGTGACCGGGTTGACGACGGCGTCCTCCTGCGCGCCGTCGCGCCCGATCAGTGCCGGGCCGGGCATCTCCCAGACCCGCAGCGAGCCGTCCACCGAGACCGACGCGAGCCGGCGGCCGTCCGGGCTGAAGGCCACATCCCAGACCGTGGCGCCCTCGTCGAGGAAGGTCAGGCTGTACTGGTCGACGTCCACATCGAAAATCGGAACTCCGACGTACCGGAACCCGCCCACGCCGACCAGGCCGCTGACCGGGTCCACGGCGAGGCCGGTCATCGGCGCGTCCCCGGTCCCCGCCCGGCCGTCGTACTCCAGACGCGGCAGGTCCGGCCCGGAGAACTTGCGGACGTAGCCGCCGTCCCCGGCGGTGTAGACCGTGTGGCCGTCGCCGCCGAAGGTGACCGACCGGATCGGGCCCGCGCCGTCCGCGCTCGGGCCGCCGTCCTCGACGAGCACCTTGAGCGGCCTCGGGTTGCTCGGATCACTGACCGACCACAGCAGGGCGGAACCGCCCTCGTCCCCGGCGATCAGGAACGCGCCGTCCGGGCTGAACTCCAGCGCCACCACCTGCGCCAGGTGCAGGAAGAGCTGCCCCTTCTTCCCCGGGCGCGCCGGATCGGAGACGTCGTAGATGTACGCCGACTTCCCGTAGCCACCGACGGCGAGACGATCAGACGTCGGATCGAACGCCAGGCCGTAGACCTCCGAATCCGCCTTCGGCAGGGTCGCCAGCAGGCGCGGTCGGGCCCGGTCGGTGATGTCCCACAGCTTGGCCAGACCGTCGGCGCCGCCGGTCGCCAGCACCGTCCCGTCCCGGTTGAAGGCCACCGCCTTCACCGCCCTGCCATGCCCGCCACCGCGTTCGTCCGGGATGCGTGCGAGTGGCGTGAGCCGCCGCGGATCGGTCGCGTCCCAGACCGCGGCTGTCCAGTCGTCGCTGCCCGTCGCGAGCAGGCGGCCGTCCCTGCTGTAGGCGACCGTCCCGACCGACTTGGTGTGCGCCTGGTACCGAGTCGGCACCCCGCTACCGCCGTTGAACGACGACAGGACGGCCCCGCGTGCCTCCGGCGTGTCCGCCGTGCGCAGCGCGACCAGGCTGAGCTGGGCGGCCAGCGCCGGATTGTTACGCCTGGCAGCCTCCGCCTGCGTCGCGATCCGCTGCGAGAGCGCCTGGTCCCGAGCCCGCCCCGACGAGGCGCTCTGCTGGAACGTCAGGCCCGCCAGCGACACGGCGACGAGCAGCAGGACGGCCAGCGCCGCCGCGAGCTGGCGCAGCCTGCGGGACCGGCGCGCCGCCGCCCGCTGCTGCTCGGCCTCCGCGCGGACACTCTCGTCGAAGAACTGCCTGGTCGTCGCATCGACGTCCAGGTCGTCGTCCATCCAGTCGCGGGCCGCGGCGAGACGCGAACCGGCGAAAAGGTAGGACGGATCCCGCCCGCCCCGCTCCCACACCTCGGCGGCGTCGCGCAGCTGCTGCAACGCCACGGCGCCGGCGCGGTCCAGGTCCATCCACTCGCGCAGCCGTGGCCAGGAACGCAGCAACGCCTCGTGCGCGATCTGCAGACCGTCCTGATCCCCGTCGGCATCGGCCTCGACGAGACGGGCGGCTACCAGCGCGTCCAGGACGGTCGCCGACTCCGGCCCCGGCACCTCCGCGAGCAGCGCCGCCCGCCGCACCCGCCGCCGGGTGTCCGCGCCGTTCTCACCAAGCCGGATCATGCGCATCAGCAGCGGCCGGACGGCCTGCTGGGCGGCCCCGTCCAGACTCGTGTAGGCCGCCTCGGCGGTCTGGGCGATGGCCCCGGTCAGCCCGCCGACACGCAGATAATCGGCGACGGTGAGCGCCTCGCCCGCACGGGCGAACCAGGTCGCGCGCAGCGCGTGCGCGAGCAGTGGCAGCGAGCCCGGATCAGCCACGAACCCGGAGCTGAGGTTGGAGACGAGCTCGGGGCTGCGACCGCTGCCGTGGCCGGTGCCCTGGTCGCTTCCGGTGATCCCCGTGCCGGCGGCGGCGCCGAGATCGCGCAGGACGAGCTCGACAAGCCCGGGCTCGACGTCCCCACCCGCGGCACGAGCCGGATTCACCACGATCTCGCGGATGTCGGCGGCCGCCATGGGCCCGACCACCACCTGATTGACCTGCAGAACCTCGACGAGCTCGGGGAAGGAGGCGCACGCCCCGTAGAAGTCCGCCCGCAGGCCGATCACGACGACCGCACTGCCCGCCGCGGTCGCGCACAGGGCCCGGACGAAGGCCTCCCGCTCGGCCTGGTCCGCGCAGAGCGTGAAAACCTCCTCGAACTGGTCGACCGCGATCACCATCCGCGGCTCGTGCGGCGCAGACCGAGGCGTGGCGCGCGCGGCGAGCAGCTCACGGACGATCTCGCTGAGCCGCTCCGGCTCCCGGCGCAGGCTGTCACCCAGCATCCGCGCCATCGTCGGCATCCCGGTCGCCTCGACGACACGCTGGACGAGCGCCTCGAGCGGGTGCTCGCCCGGTGTCATCACCAGCCGTGGCCAGCCACGCGAGCCGGGAAGCGCTCCGCGCGCGAGGGCGGGCAGGAGCCCGGCACGCAGCAGTGACGACTTCCCCGACCCCGAGGCGCCGACGAGCACCAGCGGCCCCACCCTCGACGCCTCCGAGGAGACCCTCGCCACCAGGTCGGCGACCATCCGCTCACGCCCGAAGAACCACTGCTCACTCGACTCGTCGAAGCCGCGCAGCCCCGGGTACGGGCAGGCCGTCGAGTACGCACCGGCCGGCGGGACGCTGGTCGGTGGCTTCGACGGGTATCCGTCGATGATCTGGGTGGGCGCCGCCTGGGACTCGACCAGCGGCGGCGTACGCATCTCCGCCGCGTTCCCGGCCGCCGTCCGAAGGGTCCGCTGGTCCGGCCGGGCCGCGGCGCCCGGCGAACCCTCACCGGAACCGTGCGGTCCGCCGCGCTCCGAATGCTCGGATGTCATGACCTCACCCGTCTCCGGGGCAGTGGGCCGATCGGGCAACCTCACCGATTGTGGTCTATCGCGGACTTTGACCGCACACCAGTTACCTAGACGACAGGGCATCCGCCGCTCGGTCGGAGACCGCCGTCCTTGGGCCCAGGCTCGGCCCCGGGCGCCTGCTACGCCACCGCGATGGACCCGTCTGAGGGTGGCCGCGAGCGGCCTCGCCCGGGGCCCTGTGCGTACCGAGGATCATGGTGGGCTGATCGATCATGTATCGAGGAAAACTTCCTGCCCCCCACAGCCCGGATGGGTCGCATCGTCCTGTAGCATGACCTCCAGTTCCTGAGCAGCCGGGCACGACCAGCCGGCTTGGTCCACTGCGAGTAGCACGACCACTCAGGATGGCCAGAGCGACAACTGAAGATAGACACATGGTCCCGTGGTGAAGTCTGGAGTTCACGCCGCCCTGTCAAGGCGGAGGTCGCGGGTTCGAATCCCGTCGGGACCGCGTTATCGGCAACACAGCGCAAGACATGGGCAGGTAGCTCAGTCGGTACGAGCGTCCGCCTGAAAAGCGGAAGGTCGGCGGTTCGACCCCGCCCCTGCCCACCATCGCCGGCCAGACTTTTTGTCTCTTTGTTGAGATAAATTCGCTCATTTGAAGAGCGCTATGTGGCAGCGAATGTTGCAACGCAAACTGATGTTGCGTCCCTGATGGACAGCCTTGCGGCCAGCGCGGCTGTCAGCGGCCCTGTCGTTGCGGATCGTGTTAGTAATGCGAATCGCTGGGGGCGGGTCTCGTCACTGAATGCCGTCCTGGGCGTGGCTGTCAAGGCCTCGGTGGTCGGGGCCGGACCGTCGTATGTCGCGCCGATACCCAGCTCGGGGACCCCAGCTTGCCCGGTACGGCTGGTTTCCGCCAGCCTGGGGGGAGCGCTGACGTGGGCAGCCGTGGCCGCGCCGCCGCGGTGTATGTCCAGGTGCCTTCCCCGTCGGTGGGGCCCGTGCCTGAGGGGAATCGTGGCCCTGATCGGTCGCGGAACAGGTCCGACCTCGGACGATGCCTAGTGATCACGCCGACCGGAACATCATCTACTGGATCGAACGCACGCTCCGCGTACCTGAGGGTTCCAGAAGTACCGGTGGTTCTCTGTCGACCGTAGTCCTGGGGGTGGCGGTCGGGCTGGCATCCTTCAGCCGATAACGAGCCGTTCCCCGCCGAAGTCCGCGATGATCTCCAGCTGTCCACCGAGTGCTTTGACGTAGGCGGCGAGGGTGCGTAGCTCGCTGGCGTCGACGTTGGCCCGCTCGATGGCGGAGACGCGTTCCTGCCGGACGTGCATGCGGTCGGCGACTTCCGCCTGGGTAAGGCCCAGGCGCCGACGCATCTCGGCGAGCCGATGCGCGCGGTTCTCCGCTACGAGCCGTTGGGCCCCCGCCTCGACCTCGCGACGGTCGTGCTCTTCGGGGAAGAACTCGGCGAGGAACCCGTCTTTGTCGTACCCGTGGGCGGTGCTCATATGTCACGCTCCTTGAGGTGGAGGGCGTAGCGGGCTTCGGCCAGCGGGATCGCCCGTTCGTACCAGGCTGACCACTGCCCGGCCTTGTCTCCGGCGACGAGCAGGACCGCGCGGCGTTCGGGATCGAAGACGAACAGGATGCGGACCTCGCTGGCTCCGCTCGAGGCGGGTCTGAGTTCCTTGAGGTTGTGGAGTCGGGAGCCCTTGATCCGGTCAACGAGCGGCCGGCCCAGGCTGGGGCCTTCGTCGAGAAGCGCGGTCACAGCCTGGCCGACAAGGATCGCGGTATTTCGGTCTGTTCGACGTAGGTCATGCAGCCACTCCCGGACCTCGCTGACGATCTCCAGGCGATAGGTCACGACATGTCCCTTTTAGGATAGGGTTCAGTACCTAAGTGTACTGCTGTCACGTGGGCCGGTCACGTCACCCCGGTCGCGCTTTCGGCTGCACGTCTCGGGGCCATGCGGGGGACGGTCTCGATCGTGACCCGTGATCCCGAGGCGGGCTCTACCACGTTTTCCATCATCCCAGCGTCAGCCCCAGGGCCGGTGCCATCGGCAGGTTGGCGGCCACGACCCCGACCGCCGCACGATCCCGACGAATGCGCCGTGCGCCACGAGACCCCGGGCCACCTGCACGACTCGCGGTCTCGTCGAGGGGGCTGCCATCGCCCGCCGACGAGACCTGCCACAGGCCGAACACGCCGGCCGGAGGGGGCGGGGTCCTCGTAACGGACCGCCTCCCCTCGGATCTGTCACCTGGCGACGAGTCGGCCAGACCGTGGCATGCGTTGATCACCTTCATGTGTTGAGGGCCCACGGCGAGACCACCGCAAGGCGTACATGTCCCCATTTGGGACTGGGCACGACCGCAGCGACGGCACATAGCCGCAAGAAAGAGACCCCCGTCAGCCCGAGGAGGAACTGTTTTGGCAATCCTGCTCCGCGACCGTGTTCTCGACTCCATCGAAGCCCAGGTCATGCTCGCGCCCGCGATGCTGGAGCTCACCGTGGATGTCCCGTCCCTCGACAGCGGCACTCAGGCCGAGCAGGTTTCTGTCAAGAGGATACGGGATACCATGTTGACTCCTGACGTGCCGACTGAAATACGCGACGCCGTCTGGTCGCGTCTTCTCCGCCTCAGCCGCGAGAAGAAGGACCCGTGGGACGTGGTCACGATCTGGATGATGGCACCTGGGCTTCGGAGGATCTGCTGGCATTGCCGCCGATTCGGATTCGTGGCGGATCTGGCCGAGCTGGAGGCCGAAGCCGTTAGTGCCTTCCTCGCGACGGCCCGCTCGGCAGACCCTGACCGGCCGGAGCTTGGCGCCTGGCTATGGTCGACCACGTACCGGCACGTTCGGCGTGCAGCTTCCCGCCCCCGGCGTGAAACGCCCACCGCCGACATCGAGCTTGTACAGGCACTCGACGCCTCCCCCTTCGACGCGTCACGAGCGATCGCCGCCTTTCAGCGCCTGGTCGATGACACTGCGCCGGCCGTCGAGCAGAGCGGCGGCGATCCAGCCAGGGTGGAAGGCGAGCGGCTCGGCGCCATCGCTCAGCGGCTCGGGCTGAGGCTGGCACTGGGCCAGACAGGGCCTCCCGCCGACGGGGAGGCCGCGTGACGAACCGGCGGCTCACCTTCCCCGAGCTGTTCGACCTGCCGACCGTCGTGGACCTGCGTACTGCTGCGCGGGCCGTCGGAATCTCGATCAACACCGCCTACAAGCTGGTCCACGCGGAGCGCTTTCCGTGCCGCGTCATGCGGCTCGGCTGGCGTTACCAGGTTCCGACAGCCGCGCTCCTGGCCGCCCTCGACGTGAACGGCCCCGCCGTCCATCCCGACGACGTGCGTCGCGGCGCGGCCTTCGCGAACACCACCGGCTAAATTCGATCGAACGCATCAAGAGCATCACGACAAAGGGGCCTCGCGCCGACCCGTCAACTCGCGCGGCCAGTGGCCTCGTCGGCAGAGCACGCTATCGAGCGCCGTTTGTTGCGTTCATGCCGATCATCGCGGTGATGGATCCCCGGAGTCGGGGGGGGGGGGGGGGGGGGGGGGGGGGGGGGGCGCCGCCCCCCCCCCCCCCCACCACGGGGTCAGCCGTTGGGGGCGGCCGGGATTGCGGGCGGCGCCGTACGACGGCGTCGCCGTGCGTTTCCGCTGGTAGGCGACCTGTTTGTGTGAGCGGGGATGCTGGTCGTGGGACCGGGGACAGTGGGGGTGCGGTTCGGGTTGTCCCCGTCCCTGCCCACTCACCCCTTGCCTGACCTGGGTTTTCTCTAGATCAGTCTCGGAGCTCCGGGTTGTGCAGTGCCCGGACAGAGTAAAACTTTTTCGGCTTGCGCCGTGTACTGATCGAGGATCTTCGAGTCGGCTTCCGTGGACTCGTGCCGATTCGGGATAATTAGCCAAGGTATCCTGCGGCGGTTTCTCGTTTGTGTGAGATCGTCACAGGGCCGACGGGGCTGCCGTGCTGGCGATCTCCGTCCGGGCGGTGTCGAACCTGACGGGAACAGCGGTATCGACATCGGGCCGAGAATCGGGCTGTCTGGTTCTGCGACGACGTGCGCTGCGGTGAGAACCACCCGATCTGACACCCGCGCGGCATCACTACCGGCCGGGGCAGTCTCGTGAGCTGGTGACCGATGCGCTCAGGCAGACGACGTGGTGGCCGGCCGGACCATCGCTGAGGGTGCGCCCGACGGCGCCCGGAGGACCGCCGGCTTGCTGTCAGGACGGCGAGAGCACCCGCAGACTCGCCGCCAAACGGGAGCCGTCCGTCCGGTGGGGTTCCAGAGCGCGAGTGGACTCCACTCTGCGAGGCAGACGACATGATCAACGGCGTACTGTAGTGACGTGGACTCGTTGCACGCCTTCCGGACCGTTGACGACGCCGCAGCGGTCGCGGCTGGCATGGTCGCGGCCGAGTCCCGCCTGCAGGACATCTGGCGGCACGCAGTTATACAGATGCTCGACGACTACACCAGCGTGCTGCGCCACCAGGGCCCTGAAGCAGCGAGCGCGATGTGGGCAGACCGCCCACGACCGTCCGGCGACCGCCGAGTGGACGCGGCGCTCGCCGCGCTTGGAGAGCACCTCGCCCGTCGAGACGGCTGGCAGACCCCCCCATGGGTGCGCGACCCGGCACTCGAGGCAGTGCCCTGGTGGTTCGTCACCACGCTGAAGGGCCTCCATCCTCGGGCGTTGGTCGAGTCCCCGCTGTCATTCCGCAAACGGGGCGTGTTCATCACCGGCGGCGCGCTCCAGCGGGCGTGACATGACCAGCCCGGGTCTCGGCCGTGAGTCGATCACCAGTCTGCTCCAGGAACTCAACGACGAACTGGGCCGGCGCGGCGCAAAGGCCGACCTTTTTCTCGTCGGCGGCGCCGCGCTCGCCCTCGTCTATGACGCGACCCGATCCACCCGCGATCTTGATGCCGTTTTCCTGCCAACCGACGTCGTCCGCGCCGCGGCCTCCGCGCTCGCCGAGCGCCATGCCCTCCCGGCCGACTGGCTCAACGACGCGGTGAAAGGCTTCCTGCCTGGCCCGGATCCGGCCGCGACCAGGTACTTCGAGGCCAACCATCTCACCGTTGACGTTGCCTCCGCCGAGTACCTGCTTGCGATGAAGCTGTTCGCAGCCCGCGTCGAAGCCGACGCCGAGGACATCGCGTTCCTTTATCGCAAGCTCGGCTACACCACCGTCAGCGAAGGCCTCGACCTCGTCCAGTCCGTCTACCGCGGCCGCCCGATCGATGCAAAGGTACAGTTCCTCCTCGAAGAGATCGTCGATTCGCTCCACGACGACAGCGACGGCACAGCCCACGGCGGAGACTCCGCCTGAGTTGGCCCAAGCGTGGGACGCCCGGTACCGCCGGGCGGTGTGCCCGGGGCCGTGCCCGCCACCCCGGCCCTACGGGCCATCCGGCAGTCGTAGTCGATGCGTCGATCGTGGACGTACCCTGGTCTGTCCGAAGCCGCCGCTGCGGACGGCCCGGCAACCCGGACCTGCCCGCCGGCGGGGCAGCGGACCATCTGCCACCGTAGGATTGAAGACAATCCGCCTGTCGCGGGTACGCTCATCGAGGTCGCGGGAAAACGCAGGTCGGCATAGCGTTTAGGCGTTTTGACCTGAAAAGCGGAAGGTCGGCGGTTCGACCCCGCCCCTGCCCACTGGTCACAGTGACTATCGGTGTGACCTGGCCTTTCGTTCAACTCTTCGCTGGGTGCACAGTTCGCACAATACGAACCGCCGGTTGATCGGCTGGGCTCGCTGGGCGGCTCTGTTGCATTTGGGGGATCCAGCACATGACAGAAGCCCCAGCCTGCCGACGATCAGACGGCGGCGGCGAGTTCAGTGAACGCGGCTGCCAGCCTCAGCCTTGGGTTGGTGTCGGCGGCGAGTTCGTAGTGGCCGCGGCGGATGTTCTGGACCAGGGCGTGTCCGGCGCTGATCGTCTGGACTGAGCGAAGGCGTTTCAGGTCGCGCATCGGCCGGAGCCGGGCTTTCAACCGGCCGTGGTCGGCTTCGATCCGGTTGTTCTCCCGCGCGGCGTCGACATGGCAGACGCCGGGGAGTAGCTCGTCGAGGAGCCGCAAGTAGACCGGGGCCTTGCCGATGGTGATCTCGATCGGCCGGCGCCCCTAGGATAGCCCCCCACGGCCGGGCTGCCTCGACCAGTGGGAGTGTGAAGCGCTGCACCCACCGATATCACGGCTACGTGGTCGGCGTCGAGGCCGTGTTCGGCGCGCAGTTCCTCGGCGCCCCGGTGCGACAGCGCGAAGAGCAGGCACCACCGCACTGCCATCACGATCACCTCCGGCGGGAACCGGAACCGGCGAACTCCCACACCGGCGCCGGTGGAGCGACCGCACCTCGACGCATCAAGTGATCACCCGGCGCGACCGTCTGCCCTGGCTGGATGCAACAGAGCCGTTATGGACGTATCGATGCTTCCGCTACCAGCCCCGTGAGCAGGGCTTTCTCTCTCGCGGCACACCCCGCCAAGCCACGCGCAGAATCGCTCCGTGAACCCGCCGACGCAGAGTTCTTTAAATCTTTTAAGTTGCCACCCCGCTCACCGAACAGCAAATCCGATCATGGGATGCCATCCGGCCGGAAGGCCTCGCCCTACGCCCGGGTCTTCCCGCCAGCCTGCGCCGAATCCGACTCGCCGAAGTAACGGGCCATCGTACATGAGGGATCCGCCGGTCCACGGCGGTTCCCTCCGGCGTGCGCCCGGAGCGTCCGGGACGCGGACACATTTTCGTCGCGTCTGCGGCCTGATATAACGTCAGGCCTGTTCGGAGAGACATCGGAACCGCGAACACTGAACAAGGCGGCCGCGTGCTTTATCAGAACATCGCCGTCGGGGCCCTCGTCGGCGCGCGAGTCTCTCCGCGGGCCGCACCCGTGACTCCTCTCCCCGGCCCCGTCGGTCACCGACACACGCCCACGATCAGACCAAGGTTCTGCGAATGAAACGCAAGCGACCATCATCTCGTGGCGCACAAGGTAGCTCCTCCGTCATCCGCAGTGCACTGATAGCAGCTGCCCTGACCGCCTTTTGCGCGGTGGCCGCGGTCCTCCTCGTGACCCCGCCCGCCCGGCGCGCCGTCGCCGTGTGCGGCCTCGTCGCGGTGATCGCGGTCGGTCTGGCCTGCGCCGAGATCCACCGCCGCGGGCAGGAGATCGTCCAGTTGCGCCGCCGGCAGGCCGTCACTGAGCAGGAGCTCGTGCGCCGCCTGGAGATGCAGGAGGCTGAGACCAGCCGTCTCGCCATCGAGGTGCTGCCCGCCGCGATCAGCCGGCTGCACCGCGGCGACTCGGTCGAGGAGGCGCTGTCCGGCTCGAGTCAGCCGCCCGCCCTCGGCGCCGCCTTCATCAAGGCGCACGACGACGTGGTCCGCTCGGTCCTCGAAGCCGTCAAGGCGGAAGAGGACCTGCGCGACTCCGCGCAGCGCGCCTTCGTCAACGTCGCCCGCCGCGTCCAGGCGATCGTGCACCAGCAGTTCCAGGATCTGCGTGAGATGGAGGAGCGGCACGGCGGCAGCCCCGACGTCTTCGACGACCTGCTCCGCCTCGACCACGGCACCGCGCTGATCGGCCGGCTCGCCGACTCGCTTGCCGTGCTCGGCGGATCCCGCCCCGGCCGGCAGTGGCAACAGCCGGTGCCGCTGTTCAACGTGCTGCGCGGGGCGATGTCCCGGATCACCGACTACCAGCGCGTCGAACTGCACTCGGTGGTCGAGATGGCCATCTCGGGACCTGCGGTCGAACCGCTCATCCACGCGCTTGCCGAGTTGCTGGACAACGCCACCCGGTACTCGCCGCCGCAGACCCGCGTGCACATGTCCACGGTCGAGGTACAGGCCGGGATCGCGGTCGAGATCGAGGACGGCGGCGTCGGTCTCGGTGAGGAGGCCCGGCTGCGCGTCGAGCGGATTCTCGCCGAGGTCAAGTCGGGCCTCGACCTCGCCGACCTCGGCGAGAACCCGCGCCTCGGCCTGTCCGTGGTCGGCCGGCTCGCCCAGACCCACCGCTTCCAGGTCTCGCTGCGGCCCTCGGCGTACGGCGGCGTACGCGCCGTACTGGTCATCCCTCGCGACCTGGCCACCGCCGTGCCGCTGTCCGCGACCCCTCCGGGTCCCACGGTCACGGCGCGAGCGAACAAGCCGGTACCTGCCATAACCCTGCAGCCGGAGGAGTCGCAAAGCATCAAGATCAAAAGTAACGGTCTGCCGCAGCGCAGGCGCAGCGCCACCGGCCTGCTCGGCGGGAACCAGAGCCAGCCCAGTCTGACGGCGCCGCGCGGGCAGACGTCCGCCGCTGCGTCCCCGGCCGTATCGAGTGACGCATTCGCTCCCGCCGCGCCGCCACCGTCACCGCCACCCGGACTGTGGCTCGCCGCGTTCCAGAACGCGGTCTCCGGCGAGGCCACGAGCACCCAGCACGCCCTGACTGACGATGCGTCGAGCAAGGAAGGCGAGTAGTCGATGGACCACCTGCATCCCAGCATGGACTGGATGCTCAAGGACCTTGCGGAGAGCGTGCCGGGCACTCGGCATGTCATCGTCCTGACTTCGGACGGCCTGCGTATGGCCCAGTACAACACCGATGTGGACACCGCCGACCGCCTCTCGGCCGCGTGCGCCGGACTGCAGAGCCTGTCCGCCGCCGTCGCCGCCGAGTTCCCGCAGGGGGACAAGATCATGCGGCTCGTGGTGATCGAGGTGGGCGGGGGATTCTTCTACCTCATGGCGGCCGGCGCGCGCGCGTACCTCGCGGTGCTGGCCGACGAAGGGGTGGACGCGGGGCTGATGGGGCAGCAGATGCGCAACCTGGTGGCACGTATCGGTGAGCACCTCACCAGTCGGCCGCGGATGGAGGAGAGGACGCCCGGGTGACCCCGTCCCCGATCAACCACGCGTCCTCCGACTGGGAGCAGGGCGGTCCCGAGCGCCTGTACGTCCTCACCGGCGGGCGCAGGGCCTCGGGCCGCCGGGCCGACATCGACCTGGTCACCCTGGTGGTGGCGCGGGCCGCGGCCCGGCCGGAGATGCAGCCGGAACACGCGGCCATCCTGCGCATGTGCCACTACCCCCTGTCCATGGCGGAGATCTCGGCGTACCTGAAGCTGCCGTTCAGCGTGGTCGCCGTCCTGGTCTCCGATCTGCTCGCGGACTCGTTGGTCGAGGTGCGCGCCACGGTGACGGCCACAATCCCCGATCCCGAACTGCTGGAGGCGGTGATGTATGGACTCCAGAGGCTCTGAGCTGGCCGTCGGACCGGCGCGCGAGGATGTGCTGCCCGCCTCGGCGACCGCCGCGGTCAAGATCGTCGTGGTCGGCGGGTTCGGCGTCGGAAAGACGACCCTGGTCGGCGCCGTCAGCGAGATAAGACCGCTGACGACCGAGGAGACGATGACCGAGGTCAGCGTCGGCGTGGACGACGTACGCGGGGTCGAGCAGAAGAACGCGACCACCGTGGCCATGGACTTCGGCCGGATCAGCATCAACGAGGAGCTGGTGCTCTACCTGTTCGGCACGCCCGGGCAGCAGCGCTTCTGGTTCCTGTGGACCGGCCTGTTCGAGGGAGCTCTCGGCGCGATCGTTCTGGTCGACACCCGGCGGCTCGAAGCCAGCTTCGACGTCATCGGGCGGCTCGAGGACGGCGGTGTGCCGTTCATCGTGGCCGTCAACGTCTTCCCGGACGCCCCGACCCATCCACTGGACGAGGTGCGCTCCGCGCTGGATCTGCCGGCCGCCGTGCCGATCGTCGCGTGCGACGCGCGCAGCCGGGCCTCGAGCCGGGACACCCTGCTGGCCCTCCTGCACTACCTGCACCGGCTGTCCACCCAGTCCGCGGCCCTGGTGGCCGCCTCGGCCGCCAGGGAGTAGGCGTGTCCACATCCATTCCCGAATCAGGTACGGAACCAGGCACCGCGATCCCGCCGCCGGAGTGTCCGGCGCACGCGGCCTTCGCGCAGGGGGCGGCGCTGACCGCACTCTACGGTCCGCAGGCGCAGCACGATCCCGGCGCGGTCTACGAGAAGCTCCGCGCGGAACACGGCGGAATCGCCCCGGTGGAGCTCGAGGGCGGCGTCCCGGCCTGGCTGGTACTCGGCTACCGGGAGAACATGGAGGTCGCGCGCACCCCGAGCCGGTTCACCCGGGACGCCCGGATCTGGCGGGACTGGAACGAGGGCAGAATCGCGGAGAACGACCCGCTGATTCAGATCCTCGGATGGCGCCCCGATCTGCTGTCCTACGACGGCGAGGAGCACCGGCGGCTGCGTGCGGCGGTCAACGAGTGCCTGACCAGGTTCGACCGCCACGGCACTCGGCGGCACGTGCAGCGCTACGCGAACCAGCTGATCGACGGCTTCGTCGAGGACGGCCGCGCGGACCTGGTGACCCAGTTCGCCATGTACCTGCCGATGCTCGTACTGAGCCGGCTGGTCGGCCTGAGCGAGGAGCACGGCCCGAAGATGGTCGAGGCCATCGTCGGCATGGTCAGCGGCGGCGAGGAGGCGTATGCGCACAACCAGTACATCATCGGCACCCTGCAGGCGCTGATCGAGGAGCGGCGCAGGGTCCCCGCCCATGACCTGGCTTCCTGGTTCATCGCGCACTCCTCGGGGCTGAACGCCGACGAGGTGCTCAATCATCTGCGCGTGGTGATCGTGCTGGGCTACGAGACCACGACGAACCTGGTCTCGAACACACTGCGGATGGTGCTGACCGACCCCCGCTTCCGCGCGTCGCTCACCGGCGGGCTCATGACGCTGCCGGACGCGGTCGAACAGATGCTGTGGGATGATCCGCCGCTGCTGGTCTGCCCGGCGCGGTTCGCCACGCACGACATGCATTTCGCCGACAAACAGATCCGCGAGGGCGACCTGCTGCTGCTCGGCATAGCAGCGGGCAACACCGATCCGCAGATCCGCCCGGATCTCAGTGCACCGATGCACGGCAACCGCTCGCACATGACGTTCAGCCGGGGCCCGCACGAGTGCTCGGGACAGGAAATCGCCCGCGCCATCACCGACACCGGCGTGGACGTGCTGCTCAACCGGCTGCCCGACATGCACCTCACCGTGCCGGAGGACCAGCTGACCTGGACCACCTCGACCTGGTCCCGGCATCTCGACGCGCTCCCGGTCACGTTCACCCCGCGGCGACGCCCCGGCCCGCAGTCCGCGCCAGCCGCCCCGGCGGCCTTCCCCCCGGTCGAGCCGAGCGCCGCGAAGGACGCGCTGGCCGTGGTGGCCGAGGCCGACGCGCAGGCCAGGATGGACATCGGCCGTGGCCTCTGGGCCTCGCTGATCGGCCTGTTCCGCGGCTCGCGCTGAGGGTTCGTGGTCGGCTGACGCACTGCCGAGTGGCGCCCGGGAGCGGTTCCCGGGCGCCACTCTCCATGCGTGACGCCGTCAGGACGCCTGTGGCGAGGTCAGCATGCGAGAGATCTCCTCGCGCGGCGGATCCGTGTCCATCAGAAGCTCGTTGGCGGCGGCCCACGCCTGGTAACCCCAGTTCCAGTCGTCGGCGATCCTCGCTCCCATCCGGGCCTGGGCGCGTTCCGCGTCGGTGAACCGCAGCACGTCGCAGGCCGTGTCAAGGCGCTGCTTCGTGGTGTGTATCGACTGGTCGAGCGTCCGCATCTCCTGCTCGCAACGGGCTCTCGCCTGCTGCCAGTCGCAGCCGTCCTGATCACGGATGATCGTGATCAGATTACGCGGGTCGTCACGCTTCGCATCGCGGACCGAGGAGTAGACATCGTTGCAGTACACGATGATGTCGCTGGCCAACCTGCGCAGCAGTCGCAACTGGGTGCAGTGGTGGATGTACGGCGCCAGGTAGGTGAAGTTCATCTTCTCGCCGAGCACCAGACACAGCGGCACCGCGCCGTTTCCCAGGCGTAGTTCCAAGTACTCTTCGACCGTCGTGTCCAGCCGCTGGTCCCGCATCGCCGCATAAGCGGCCTGCGTGTTGAAATACCATTCCCAGTGCTCGCTGATCCGAGCCACCCACTGGTCCGGCGAACTGATGATCTGCCGCGTCCACAGATCATTGAAGATCATGCCCATCTGGGACTTCGCGGGTCTCCCGTAGAGAATCCCGGTGAGCTCCGTGCTGATGACGTTGATCCGGCTGATGTCCGTCGCGAGATCGTCGGTGAAGTCGTCGTAGATCCGGAAGAAGGCGTGGATGTCGTAAGCGAGTTCCAACTCCGGCAGCGGGGCCAGCGGGTAAACCCAGGCCGAAAGCGTAGCGTATCTCTCGGCCCGGGGTGTGTGGACCCGGAAGCGGGTGAGCCATTCGACGGTGTGCACCAGAGCTTCGGCGGCGTTCTCGTTCGGCTGCCAGGAGCGCGCGCCTTCGTGCACTGTGAGGATCTGCTCGCCATCCATCGCGTCTTGGCCTGTCTCCTGGCTAAGGCTGGTGATCACGGATTCGCTCTCACTTTCCTGAAGCGCGGCGTCGGCTACTCCTGGAGTCGGGGCGGTGCAGGCCGCTCCAAGGAGGCGCTAAGGGCTGGAGGGAGAAAGCCATAACGGACTGTGACGAGAGAGGGGGTGCCCGTACAGCCAACAGGGCCACCCGGCAGGGGTAGACGTTGAAGTCACTTCCCCAGTCCCGGGAGACCCAGTTACCGCCCATTCTGCCAGGTTCCGCGGTCGCACGACCACGAAATGTGGCAAGACGAGGTTGGAACCCGTCACGATCTCAGGGCAAGATTCAGTTAAGTGATCCCGGTCTCGTGGACAGTCGACCTAAACAGTGCTGTCTACCTGGGGATATCGAGGATGGGCGCTACACGTCGGAAGTTCACCCAGGAGTACAGGGACGAGGCGGTGACGTTGGTCCTCGGCTCAGGTGGCGCTGTTGCGTTCGGAGATCTGGCGCATGCCAGGGGTTCGGCGACGCCGGACATGCCTTGATCCAGAACATCCGCCGCAACCACTACGAGCTCGCCGTCGACACCGACCCGAGACTGCGGCTGGCTGCCGCGTTCACCGAACTCGCCGCCGCCATCTGACCCAAAGTCACCGTGGCCATTGGCATGCCCTGCATCCTCCGAACGCAACAGTGCCCGCCCGCTGGCCGACGCGACCCACCCGGCGACGGCAGGCGACGCCAGCTGACCCGGGCAGCGGTCCTCCGTGGGACCGGGGATGGTGGGGTGGCGGTTCGGGTTGTGCCCGGTTCTGTCCACCGTCTCTGACCTGGCCTTTTGTTTCTCCGTTAAGATCAATTCGGCTGTTTGAAGATCGTTGTGTAGCAACGACCGTCACCCCATAACGGCGGACGGCCCGGGATGTAGCCCCGCTGAACTGCATAAATGCTCACGCTTGGCCACACCTGACCGTCCGCCGCGACATATCGGGGCGTTGCTACACCGAGGGGTCCCGGCGAGACGCGGGCTCGCGGGAGCAGGGTAGAGCACATGCCTGACCTGCGACGATGGGCAGAAGCGAGGCGGACGAGCGTCCGCTGCAGCGGCGGACGTTCCCAAAGAGCACCGTCGCCGACCTCCCCGCCGAATGGTTGATGCCCGGGAAGTGAGGTTCCGGACATCCGGCACACATCGCCGTCCCGCGCTCTCGTGGGTGGTGTTCGTCCGCAGACGTATCCGGTCGGTGCGCCGGCGCTTCGGTCCAGCGCGACCCGTCATGCTACGTCACGGAATATTCTGCCTTGTAATCGAGCGGGGTTCGAGCCATGGACCGGATCGTGGTCCTCGACGGCGATCACATCGTTGAAAAGGGCACACACGAGGACCTGCTTGCGCTGGGCGGGCGACCAGCTCCTGTAGTGCCGGTAGAGCGGCGGCCTGATCGGCTCCATCGACCTGGTCGGTTCCGGGTTGCCCGCCGAGACCGCTCCGAACCCGAAAAACAACACACAAAAAAGATTCTCCCCGGAAACCACGGTTTCCGGGGAGAAAAAATTTCTAGTAGCGGGGGCAGGATTTGAACCTGCGACCTCTGGGTTATGAGCCCAGCGAGCTACCGAGCTGCTCCACCCCGCGTCGGTATTTTTTACTATACAGGGGCACTGAGGTCAGATGTCAAACGAGCGGGCCGACTAGTTTTTTCGGCCACCACGGGTCGGCCCGATACCCCGTGCCCCCTGTCCTGCTGCGCCTGGGCGCATCTCCACCTTGGCGCCCCCTACCTATCGGCACCCGGCCTGCCCGCCGGCTGGTGGGACCTCTGGTGAGCCGGGCGGCGGCACGGCTGGTTCGCGAGGACGGCCAGGTGATCAGCGTGCACTGCCTGCTCGCGGTCGGGGTCAACGGCGAGGGGCACCGGGAGATCGTCGGCCTCGACGCCGTGAGCAGCGAGGATGGGGCCGGCCGGTTGGCGTTCTTCCGAGGCCTGGTCGCCCGCGGCCTGTTGGGCATCCGCCTGGTGAGCTCCGATGCTCACCGCGGCCTGGTCAACGCTGCCCGGTGCCTCGTGGCAGCGCCGCCTACCTGCACCTCTACGGCCTGGTCCGGGACGAGGTTGAGCATGCGATGGTGGTTGGGGCCGGCACGGCCGCAGCCCCAACCGTGGGTGTCATCCGGTGGCTGCGGCCGGGGCCCCGGGTGCCGACGTAGGACGGCGTGGCCGAACATTTCTGCTGGTAGGCGACCTGTTTGCATGATCGGGGATGGCGATCGTAGGGCCGGGGATGGTGGGGTGGCGGTTCGTATTGTGCCCGGTTCTGTCCACCTTTTTGACCTGCTGTAATAACGGATTCGTCGATCGCTCGATGATCCTTTTATTCCGGCGAGGCGGCAGGCGATATTTCGGCCGGCACGGCTTCAGCCGACCAAAATCACCTTGACCCCGACCGCATCATAGGTTCCGCGCGCGCGTGCATCCCTTGTCGCGAGGGCCAGGCCATGCTCTTTGGCGGCGAGCGCCACCAGCCCGTCATACACGGCGCTCCCGGCGATGCCGAGTTGGCTCAAGGTCGTGTGGATCTTCTGGGCGGGCGGGCCGCTCAGCGCCAGCGGCGCCGTGAACCTCGCATCGAGCAGGCGTGCGGCGTCCGGCCCGGACAGCCGGGCGTCGCCCGGCAACCTGGTGAGTACCGAGTAGGTCTCTGCCAAGGCGTGCCCACTCAGCGTGAGCTGCTGTCCGTCCCACCATCGCGCTACGTCCGTGTGATGTTGATGTGAGCGGACAAGTAGCGGAACGGCGACGCTTGTGTCGACGGCGATGGTCACTTGCGTCCCGCGTCGATGAGACCAAACAGCACGTCGTCATCGACAGGCGTGTCGCCGGCCGACACAAGCACGCCGTTCTCCTCGACGAGGCGCGCGGTCCTGCCAGATGGCACGACCTGCACACCAGCCCCGTAAGGCGAGATATCCACCTTCGTGCCCGGGAGTAGGCCCAGCGCGTCGCGGATGGACTTGGGCAGCACGATCCGGCCCGCCTGATCCACAACAGCTTCCATGGGAGGACGGTACCATTCCGATCCCAGTTGTGCCGCTGCCGCTTCGGTGCTCATCGGAGACCCCGTACGGTCGTGGTCGGCTGCCAGGCGCCGGCGGGCCTCTCGGGTGGGGCTGGTCTGTTTCGCAATGCCTGCTGCCGCAGGGCTGGTCCGCGGTCCGCGGTCCGCGGCCCTCGGCCCTCGGCCCTCGGCAGAGTGGATTCACCAGGGCCGGCGATGATGTCGGTGCCGGCGCAGAAAATGTCCGCGGTGCCGGTCAGATGCTCTCTGCCGCCGAGGTCGCCGCCGCCGTCGTCGTCGTCGACACTCTTCGCGCCGGGGAGGCGGGAACCGAGCTCGTCCTCAGGCCTGGCCACGGCCCGGCTCGCTATGTCCCAACGCCGCCGCGTTGACGCCGGTCGGTCCCGCCGAGGTGCCGGCCGGCGCGGATGGACTCCAAGGACGTCAGGCCGTCCAGGCCGGCGGCCCCACGGGTCGCCGGCCTGGACGCCGCACTGGCGATGCCCACTCCGGAACGGCCGTACCTCGATCTTGTCCGGCTCGCCCGGACCTGATCAGGCGGCGGCGACCTCGTGGAGCGCGTCGGCGACCGCCCGCGGCTCGGTGATCATGAGGTCGTGGCCGGTGTTGACGGCCCAGAGACGGCCGGCCGCGCGTGCCTTCTCCATGAGCTCCGCGTCGCGGGTGGCGAGGGTGGAGGTACAGACGATGTGGTACTGCGGGATCGCCCAGAGCGCCGCCTCGTTGGTGAGCGTCAGCGGCTGCTCGAAGCACCGCCACGGGTGGCCGGTCAGGCGATCGTCCATCCAGGCGAGGTCGGCCGGGTCGGTCACGCCGTAGAAGGCCCCCGCACCCGGGGCCGGCAGGAGGACCAGCTCGACACCGTCGACAACCTGGCCGTGCGGCCGGGTCACCGTGATGATCGGCCCGGCGACATCGACGAGCGACTGGCCGTTCACGGGGTTCGCCGCGTCGAGGTAGACGATGCGACCCACCCGGTCGGCGGCCCGGTCGGCGACACCGGTGATGACCATTCCGCCGTAGCTGTGCCCGACCAGGATCACGTCACGCAGGTCCTCGTAGTGCAGCACCGCCACGACGTCCTGGATGTGTAAGTCGAGGTCGACCTTCGGGCTCGCCAGGTGTGCGCGCTCTCCCACCCCGGTGAGTGTGGGCGCGTAGACCTCGTGCCCGGCAGCCCGCAGTAAACGGCCTACCGGCTGGTAGCACCAGCCGCCATGCCCGCCACCATGCACCAGGACGTACGTCGCCATGCGAGTTCTCCTTCGCCACGACGGCGCAGCCGACCCGTCCCGCGGGTCCGCGAGCCGCCCCTGATCGTGTAGACCGTGTAGATATCCGGGATATCCGGATAACCAGGATATCGTAGGTGATGTCTTGAGCAAGGACTGTCGGCGAACGAGGGGAGGAGCCAGGTGCCCGCATCCCGGCCAGGCGATGCGGTCCTCCGTGTGGTGCTTGAGCTGCTCGAGTCCGGCGGCCACGACGCCGTCCAGATCCGTGAGGTGGTCCGTCGCGCACACGTCTCGCCGCTGACGATCTACAAGCTGTTCCCCAGCCGGGACGAGCTCGTCGTGGCCGCGCTGCAGCAGTGGCTGACGGTCAACAGCTGTGCGCCGGTGGCGCCACCAGCCCCCGGCGAATCCCTCTACGACGGCCTGATGCGGGTGTTCCGGCACGTCTTCGAGCCGTGGGAACGCAGCCCGCGCATCCTCGAGGCCTATCACCGGGCGCGGAACGGGCCGGGCGGACGAAAGCTCGACCAGCAGGCCATGGGCGCCATCGAACCTGTCGCGCGCGCCATCCTGGTCGGCGGTGACCCCGACTACATTGACGACGTCGGGCTCATCCTCACGAACATGGCCTACGCCGTGGTGGGCCAGTTCGCGAACGGCGAGCTCGACATCACCGCCATCCTCCCGACACTCGAGCGGGCCGTCTTCCGCCTCACCACAAACAACGAGCCCGCCGCGGCCGCGGCACAGACGCGACGGACGCGGCCCGGCAGGTACCCCACACCGCCCGCACAGCTCGACCGGCAGAACTCGAGCGGCCCGGGCGAGTCACAGCGTTGACGATCCTTGAAGCGGCGGCGGACCGGCCGCCAGCCGATGAACATCGAACTACCTTTTCGGCTGACTGACTGACTGACTGACTGACTGACTGACTGACTGGCTGGCTGGCTGGCTGACCTGACCTGACCTGACCTGATCGGAGCGGAGATGAACGACGTTCGACCTGTCCTGCACGTCCCGGCACGTGATGTTCCAGTTCCGACATCGGTGAGCGCCGAGGCGCAGGCGGTCCTCGCGATGCCCCCGATGCAGTCTCCTGGGTACCCGCCATTAGATGATCTTGATGGATGGCGAACACTGATCGCCGATCACGACCGGACGATCGGCGCCACGCTCTCAGCGCGGGCAGCCGACGCGCCGGTCCGGACAGAGGAACTCGACCTCGGCCCGTTCCGTGTCCACGACATCACGCCGACCGACCTGTCGACAGACGACGACCGCGTCTATCTCGACATTCACGGCGGTGCCTTCATCTACGGAGCTGGTGAAGCCTGCCGCGCCATGGCCGTCGGCACCGCCACCCGCGCTGGCATCCGCGTCTGGGCCGTCGACTACCGGATGCCTCCCGACCACCCGTTCCCTGCGGCACTCGACGACTGCCTTGCCACCTACCGCGCACTGCTGGAGGAATGCCAACCGGAGCGCATCGTCGTCGGCGGATCGTCGGCGGGCGGTAACCTCGCCGCCGCACTCATCCTGCGAGCGCGGGACGAAGGCCTCCCACTACCTGCCGGCGCGGTGCTGAAAACGCCGGTCGTGGACCTCACCGAGTCCGGTGATTCAATCCAGACGAACCTGGGGCTCGACCCACTCCTCCCGCGAAGGTCGATGCCCGCCTTCCTCCTGTACGCGGCAGGTCATGATCTTAAGAACCCCTATTTATCGCCGTTGTTCGGCGACTTCACCAAGGGGTTCGTGCCAACGATTCTCACGACAGGCACGCGTGACCTGCTCCTGTCGGACTCCGTTCGTATGCACCGGGCGCTTCGCGCAGCCGGCGTCGATGCGCACCTTCACGTCACCGAAGCAGGCGGTCATGGTGGGTTCTTCGGCATGGCCCCCGAGGACGATGCGATTCAGCGGGAGATACGCCAGTTCGTCGACTCCAGCACGGGGTGGAGGTCAAAATTTTGATTGGCGGTCTGTTCCTCCAGGATCGATCAGGATGTGCGCTGTACTGAACGAAATAAGGTGCACCCCACGAATTCCGAGTCGCCGGACTCCGCGTACGTGCGCGGCAGCCATCGGGGCCACCCGCCCCGATCCTGGTGGATGGCCTTCGCTGCCTATCGGCTGGGCACTACCTTCGGTGTTATGGGTGTGGAGGTTGTGGGTGTAGGAGCTTGGTGCGACACCGACGAGCCTCGCGACGGCTTGGCGGGTTCGACATGGTCATCGGGGCAGATGGAGCAGCCCCTCGGAGCTTCCAGCCGGACTCTGCACTTCCGCGTCGAGGAGTTCGCGACTCTCTCGGATGGACGTCGCCTCACGTTGACCGACGACCGCGGCTGGAGCAGCAAGAGGTCAGGAGGAGGTGCTGCTACCGCTTGGGTCGGCCTGACCGTCGAGGCAGTCGAGTCAGCCGTGCGTAACGTCGTCCTACCGGACGACGCTGAGGAGACGGGGGAGTTGTATTCGTGGACACACCTGGTTGAACGTCTGAGGGCTCTCGGCGTCGAAACGACCCTCGAGGAGCTCAGACGCTTGCCGTACGAGGTGATCCTCAGCCAGCGCCTTCAGGCGCGACTTTCAGCGACTAGGTAAGTACCCAAGGCCGGTGCGGCGGGCATGACACCTCGGGACGATCAGAATGGCCCAGGAACCTCCATGATCAGCCGGGGGTCGTGCCCGTCCTGTTTCAGGGTCCAATCCCGGCCAGCCCCTCACGACCCGGACTCACCGGAGAACCTCAGCACGGCCCACTGCTCGCTACCCGGCAAACTTGCCGCCGCCCTGGGGTCTCCCGGGGGGTGACCGTCAGCTGGAGAGCCTGTCGAGGTGGCTGCCATCGGGGTCGACGGCGCGGATGATGCGGCGCCCGATGTCGCCCAGCTGCCGCTGCTGCGCGCGGGTGAGGGGATCGAAGACCAGGGCGCGGACCGCGTCGACGTGCCCGGGGGCGGTCGCGACGATTTTCTCCCAGCCCGCATCCGTGAGGATTGCCAGGGTGTAGCGGCCATCGGTGGGATCCGGTGTGCGGCGCACCCAGCCCGCCTTCTCCATCCGCCCGACCACGTGGGAGAGCCGGGAGAGCGATCCGTTGGCGAATACGGCCAGGGTGCTCATCCGCAGGGTGCGCTCGGGCGCCCCGGACAGCCCCACCAGCACCTGGTACTCGAAGTGGCTGAGCCCGGCGTCACGCTGGAGCTGGTCGTCGAGCGCCGCCGGAAGCCTGATCAGCACGCTGACCAGGGCCAGCCAGGTCTGCATCTCCTCGTCGGTCAGCCAGTGCGGCTGCTGCGCGTCCACACCCTCAGCCTAGCTTGAAATATCAACCGAGCCCAGACTATTGATCACTTGACAAGTCAAGTGATCGCGCCTAGGTTGCAGTTGAAGGTTCAACCCAATGACTGGGAAGTTCGCCTGATGAACATCGCCTTGTGGATCATTGCGGGCGTACTCGCCGCCCTGTTCCTCGCCGCCGGTCTGATGAAGATCGCGCAACCGAAGGAGAAACTCGCTGCCTCGGGCATGGCCTGGGTGGAGGACTTCCCGCCCGGAATCGTGAGGGCCATCGGCGCGGCCGAGGTACTCGCCGCCGTCGGTCTGATCCTGCCTGCCGCCGTCGACATCGCACCGGTGCTGGTGCCGCTGGCGGCGCTGGGCCTGGCCCTGCTCATGCTGGGAGCGGCGGTCGTCCACGCCCGCCGCGGGGAATCCCAGATGGTTCCGATCACCTTGGTTCTTCTCGTGCTGCCGGCAGTGGTCGTCTGGGGCCGGTTCGGTCCGCACGCCTTCTAGGGGCCTGGCCCCGGATTCCACCTCACTCCACATCGGACGTGGGTGGGCCGCGACGCTCACCCACCCCCGGGGTCGTCACGATCCCGATCCCTCCAGGGAGCAAACATGCGCGCACTGAATGTCCCGGCCGCGGGCGGGCAGCCCCGACTGTCTGACCTGCCTGTCCCCGGGCCCGTCGAGGGCACCGTGCTGGTCCGGGTGAAGGCGGCCGGTCTCAACGCCATCGACAACGCCCTGGCCGCCGGAATGATGGCCGAGATGCTGCCACACGTATACCCGCTGGTCCTCGGTCGTGACGCCGCCGGCGTCGTCGAGGCTGTCGGAGCCGGCGTCGACCACGTCGCCGTCGGCGACGAGGTGATCGGCCACATGCTGCTGGCCCCACCGATTCAGGCCGGCACCCTCGCCGAGTACGCACTGCTGCCCGCTGCCGCCGTCACCCGCAAGCCCGCCGGCCTCGACTTCACCACCGCCGCGGCGCTTCCCCTCGCCGCAGCCGCCGCCAAGGCCGCCGTCGACGCCGTCGAGCCTGAACCGGGTCAGACAGTTCTCGTCGTCGGGGCCGGCGGCGGCGTGGGTTCGTACGCCGTCCAGCTGCTCGCGGCACGCGGCGTCACCGTCGTGGCCACCGGCACCGCCGCCGACGCCGGCCGGCTGACCGCGCTGGGCGCGACCACCGTCGTCGATTACACCGCCGGCCCGGTCGTCGAGCAGGTGCGCGCCGCCTACCCCGACGGTGTCGACGCCCTGATCGACCTCGTCGCCTACACCCCTGACAGTGCGCCTCTGGACGTGGTCCGCAAGGGCGGCAAGGTCGCCAGCACCCTGGGCGCCGCCGACGAAGAGACCCTCGCCGCCGCCGGCCTGACCGGCACCAGCGTCATGGCCGCCCCCGTCCGCGAGCTCATCGCGGAGCTTGCCGCCCTGGCCGCCGCCGGCACCCTGAAGGTCGACATCACCACCGTCCTGCCCCTCGAGAAGGCCACCGACGGGCTGGCCACTCTCGCCAGCGGTGCCGCCCGCGGAAAGATCGTCGTCGAGATCGGCGACTGACAGAACGATGATCAATGCGGTGGCCGTGAAATGGGACGGCGGCTTCTTCGCTCCACAAGGATTCGAGTACGAGCTGTTCCTCGCCGTCGCCGGTGCCGCTGTCGCCCTGACCGGCGCCGGTGCCTACGCGGCAGACCGCTTCCTGCCCGTCCTGCGCTCCCACCGGCTTGTCCACGGCGTCGCCGCCCTGGTCCTGGCAGTGGTCACCGCCTTGGCTGTCCTACTGATCCGCGGGTAACCCCGCGCAGATCGACACCATTGTTCGTCCAAGGGGAAGAACGTCTGCGGTTCCCGGTCGCCCCCCCAGGTCCATGACCTGGGGGGCGGCCACATCAACAAGCACCGTGCCGTACACCGGCCACGGGGTCCGGCGGCACCCGCACCCGACGTAGCTACGTGTTCGTGGGTCCCGCTACCGGAAAACCCGCGCTCACATTCGGCTGCGGCAAGTGAAGAGGCTCTGGAGGGCCCCGGCCGGGGCCCACGTCGAGAGGAACGGCTGTGCAGATCAAGGAGCTGGGACACATCGTCCTGTACGTGCGCGACCTGGACCGTTCGGCCCACTTCTACCGCGACATCCTCGGATGGCGCCCGGCCTACTCGGGCGACGAGCCCGTGCGCTACCGCGGGATGGCGTTCAACGCCGGCGGGCGTACCCACCACGAGCTGCTGCTCCTTGAGGTCGGCCAGTCCGCGGCCCCGCTGCAGCGTGGTCGTCACGTCGGCCTTTACCACTTCGGGCTGAAGGTCGGCGACAACGACGACGAGTTGCGCGAGGTTCTCGCGACCCTGGTAGCCAACGGCGTCCCCATCCGCGGCGCCACCGACCACGGGTTCACGCACAGCCTGTACATCTTCGACCCCGACGGCAACGAGATCGAACTGTTCGTCGACGTGCCCGGCGTCGACTGGGAGGATCCCGCGCACTGGACCGACCCGACCGCCCAACCGTTGCGCCTATGACACCACACGGCCTGCCGGACCCTGTTGGGCTCCAAAATTCGGGTTTCGGTCTGTGAGTTGGTCTTTTGCGGCTGAGGCGATCGTCTGCGGGGGTCGGAGGTGCTGCCCGTTTTCGGGCAGGCCGCCGTGGCTGCGCCTTTCCGTCCTGCTTTTTCACCGTACCGATGGTCCGGGACCGGCGGCTACCGATTCGGCGACGGGGCGGGCGTCCCCTGTGATCATGACGACGTGGGTGCCGCTGCGGTGTAGGCCGTCGACGGCTTCGCGGGCGGTGGGGCGAATTTCGTCGGCGAGCGTGAGTGCCCCGAGGACGGTGCGGTCGCCGAGGACGTAGATCACCGTGGCCCCGTGAGTTGACCACTCTCCGGCCCTGCGGCGGAGTTGAGCGAGCGCCTGCCAGCGCGGCCTGTCAGCGGTCGGATCGAGGCTCAACGGCGTCGATGCGGTCGGCAGTGACACATTACTGTTACAGCGATGGCCGGGCGAAGGTACGACTGATCGCCGTGGAAACGGAGGACGGTTGTCCCTGAGCCGCCGTGTGCTGCTGGCGATCCCGCTGCTCGCGGGTTGCGCCGGCCAGCCGGGCACCGCGAACCCCGCGTCGAGCTCTGACGTCCCGCCGAGCCCGACGCCGTCGCTCACCGAGGCGGATCACTCGATGGCCATCGCGTCCTCGGCCAGCAGCCCCGCGCCGACCGCTGGCACGGTGACCCGCAACGAGGTGATCGCCCGCTATGGTCATATCCGACCCTCTACGTGGGGCCTGGACGTTCCTGGTGTGACCACGATGTTGCCCACCAGCGACAGGGTGATCGCGTTGACATTCGACGCGTGCGGTGGTCCGCACGGCAGCGGTTACGACCAGGAACTGATCAGTTTTCTTCGCCGACACGAGGTACCGGCCACCCTGTTCCTCAATTCCCGCTGGCTCGATGCCAACCCCCAGGTTTTCCGCGACCTCGCCGCCGACCCACTGTTCGAGATCGCCAACCACGGCACCCGGCATCGTCCGCTGTCGGTGTCGGGCCAGTCCGCGTACGGAATCACCGGTACGCATGATGTTGGCGAGGTTTTCGATGAGATCGACGGAAACCGAGGCAGGCTCAGCGCGTTCCTCGGCCATCCACCGCGGTTCTTCCGATCGGGCACGGCGCACTGCGACGACGTAGCCGCGAGGATCGCGGCCGATCTTGGTGAACATATCGTCAACTTCGACGTCAACGCCGACGCCGGAGCGACCTTCACTCCAGACCAGGTCGCACGCGCCGTGCTGACCGCCCGGCCGGGGTCAATCGTCATCGGCCATATGAACCACCCCTCTGGCGGTACCGCCAGAGGGGATCGCCAGCGCGATACCCCGGCTGGCGGGCTTCGGCTACCGCTTCGTCCGCCTATCCGAATACATCGCCTCCGACGGAACCTTTCCCGAGTCGGCGATCCGTGCCATCAGCCCAACCCCCCGGAACCGGCCCTACGAGTATCGCGGGCCTGTGCGTCCTCCGGGTCGGCGGGCTGAGCCATCCGTCGGTGCGACAGAGCCGAAGCGGACAGGCGTGCGATCTTGACCGCCCTATCTCTACATATATAGACTTGGCGTCATGGCTGGACAGTTCCGGGTGACCCCCGCGACGCTCGACGTTCTCGAGGCACTTCTCGACGGTGAGGTCGAACCGTACGGCCTGGCGATCGCCAAGCGGGCCGGCCTGGCGACCGGCAGCGTGTTCCCGATCCTGGCCCGGCTCGAGCGCCTCGAGTGGATCACTTCGAGCTGGGAGGACACTGATCGCCCCGGGCCGCGTCGGCGGCTCTACAGGTTCACGCCGGAGGGGATGGCCGGTGCCCGGGTGCTGCTCGCCGAGCGCCGTGGTCGTGGTGCCGGGCAACGCCGTGGGCTGGGTGGATTCACCTCGGCGCCGGAAGGCGCCCGATGACCGCGAGTCCGGACGCCGCATCGCACGCGAGTCCGGTCGCCCCGCCCCGGGCGCTGGCACGGCGGGCGATCGTCGGCGTCGTCACGGGCTTCTACCTCGCCAGCGCGCTGGCCAACGTTCTTCCCGCCGGCCCGGTCCATGCGGTGGCCGGGGCAGGCGCGGTACTCGGGCTGGTCCTTGGTGTGCTCACAGTGCGACACCCGCGACTGTCCAACCCCTTGCTGGGAGCGGCGCTCGGCGCGCTGGCCGGCTACGTGGCCCACTCCGCCTACCCGGTCGGGTCTGCCCTGAGCGGCGACAACTTCCGCTACGACGACGGCTACGACCTCGACTTCGGGTACGGCCCGGCGTCCTGGATGCTGCTGGGTGCTGGCGTGGGGGCGGCCGTCGCCACGGCCGTCGGACGTGGCTCGCGGCTCGCATCGCCGTTGCTGGGTGTCGTGCTCGGAGGACTGGCCGGCCATCTCACCGAATTCGCCTGCCGGGCCGGTGACGCCACCTTCGACTCCGACTACGGGCTGCGGCAGTTCGCCGGCGGGGGGACGCCGACCACCGTCATCGACGGGTACGGACCGCTGTACACCGCCGCTGGTTCCGCGCTCGGACTGTTGCTCGGCCTCGTCGCTCACGGTCGACCCCGGTGGAAGACAGCCTCACTCGGACTCGCGTTCGGTGTGCTCGCCGGCAGTCTCGGGTCCGCCGCCAGCAGAACCAGCTACGCGACTTTCGACGCCGCCGGCAACTGGCATTCTTTGGGCTTTGTCGGCGGCGCCGTAGCCGGCTTCCGCCCCGTGGTCTGGATTGCGGCGGCTGCCGTGATCGGCCTGCTTCTCGGCGTGCTTGCCAGTCGCTTCTCGTCGTTCGTCGTGCCGTGTTCCGGTCTGACCGCTGGTGCTTTCTTCGGATACGTCGTCTGCTCCGCCATGCGGTCGACGTACACATTCGGCTCGGATGTCGCTCTCGCCGAACCGGCGAGCCAGGCTGGATCCGCGATCCAGGTCGTCGTGCAGGGCCCGGGGCCAGTCATCGGAATGGCAGCCGGCGCTGTGTTCGGGCTGTGCTTCGGGGTAAACGCCATCTTCCGCTTCCGCCTCGCGGCATCCGGACTCGGCCTGGCCGTTGGCGCCGCCGTGGGCATAGCGGTCGCCTCCGCCTACCAGAACTTCAGGAATCTGCAGGCGGCGCCATCGGCCCCTGCCGACGACTACGTCCCCCTTGTCGTCCTCGGGGCGGGAATGGTGCTCGGAACGGTTCTTGGGCCGTTCGCTGACCGCCGGCCACGACTGGCCAGACCCCTGGCGGGAGTGGCTCTCGGCGTGGTCGTCGGCTACGTGGCGAGCAGTGCCCTGGCCGCCGCGTATTTGCTGGCTGTCCACTACGACTACCAGCACCCGAGCGACACTAGCTACGCCGCTGCTGTGGGCGTGACCGTCGGTGCTGTCGTCGGGCTGGCGCTGGGTCTGCTCGCCAACCCGCGTACCCGTTGTGTCACCACCGTGTTGGGTCTGGCACTCGGCCTGCTGGGCGGCGAGGCCGCCAGCCTCGCTGTGCAGTTCCTGGTCCCAGAGCACAGTGGTGACAGCTATGCGAGGAACTACGTGTACATCGAGCTCGGCTGTTGCGGGGTCGGGGCGGCAGCCGGGCTGGTTCTCGGCGCGTTCACCCATCGCCATCCGCTGCGGGGCCGTCCGTGCTTCGGCGCGCTCGCGGGTGCGTTCATCGGATCGACGGTGTGGCTCCTGTTTCCCGGAGCGCCACCAACCGAGACAGTCGCGGTCAGCGCGGTGGTGGGAGCGGTCGCTATCGCTCGCCGACCGAGTTCTGGGTGGGGGCTGGTGCCAGCCGGGGGCGGCGTGCACCGCACCGGGCTGTCCGCCCGACAACTCGCCAGAGAACTGCGACCCGGCGCCTTCGCTCACGGCCTGGTCTGGGCCGCGGCGGCCGTCGCGGCCGACGACCGGCGGCAGGAGCGTTACGCCGAGGAGTTCCGCGCGACTCTCGCCGAGATCACCGGACCGTTGGCCTGTCCCCGACGGCTCTGGTGTTCACTGACAATCTTCGCCAACGCCGCCCTGCTGCGCGCCGAACTGGGCCGAGCCGCCGAGACCGGGGCCGACCAGCCGCCGAATCATTCGGACGTCGCCGACGGCGGATCGGACAAAGCGACGACGACGGACAACTGAGGTGGTCGCTCCACGTCACGAACCCTCGCTCCGATAAGTCGCTAGACGACCACGATCCGTGCACCACGTCAGTGGACGTCACTGCGCCTGGCCCGGCCGGCCTAGCCTGGCCCCACCTCTGGCCACGCTGGCCGAGGATGTCAGCTGACTGCCAGGACGACGGCGGCACCGAGGCTGCCGAGCCCGACGGCGAACGCCATCTCGGGCAGCCCACCGTCGCGCCGCCGGAAGAGGCGGTCGAACGCGAGCCGCCCCGCGCCGATCGCCGCTACCGCGGTCGCGACCACCGCGATGCACAGCGGATACTCCATGCCGCCGTCGGTTGCCCACAGTCCCCGTGGCACGGTCACGATCATCGCATTGATCATCACGCCGATCACGGCCGCGGCCGCCAGCGGAGTCAGCAGGCCCGCGGCCAGGCCGAGGCCACCGAGGAGTTCGCCCGCGCCGGCCAGCCCGGCGAAGAAGGTGCCGGGGTGGTAACCAAGCTGGGCGAACCCGCTGCCGGTCGCGGTGAGGCCCTCGCCGCCGAACAGGCCGAAAAGCTTCTGCGCGCCATGCCCGGCGAGCAGCAGGCCGAAGGTCATCCGCAGGAGCAGCAGCCCGAGGTCGCCGGCGGACACGGCCGCGGGACGAGCGACGGGGCGGGACACGTCGGGTGGGGCTGGGGTGGCGGGTAGGGCTGGGGTGGCGGGTGGTGGGCGGTGGGGCGTCCGGTGCCGCTCGAGAAGTTTCATGTCGAGACCTCGATTCAGAGGCACACATAGTGATGTTCTGGTCGCTAGGGGTTCTGCCCACGGCGCCGGGCCGGTACCACTGATGTCATCCCGGGGCCGTGGTCCGCGCCCCGTGTGCGGACGCGCCACGGCGTGGCTGTGCGTTTCCGCTGGTAGGCTGCCTGTTTCCGCGGTCGGGGATGACGATCGTGGGTCCGGGGACAGTTGGGTGACGGTTCGTATTGTGCCCGGTTCTGTCCACTCGCCCCATCTGACCAACCGACTGGTCGAACGTCACCCGAACGGCGTCTGTGCCTGACTCGTCCACCTTCTTGATCGGTACTCGGACAGCTACGCGAACAACCAGTACCGGGCGCTGCAGCAGTTCTTCAAGTGGTACGTGGACGAGGAAGAGGTCGCCAGAACGGGCCAACTTCACTCGCCGCCAGTGAACGCGACCAACTCGCACACGAGAAGATCTCCTGTTGATCATGGCCGACGAGGTTCGGTGACTGTTCGCCGTCACCACCAGCCCGCGTTCACACCCGCCCACGCGGTTGCCTGGTCCACCTGGCATCGCGGTCGCCAAGCTGCCGCCCGTGTCACCCCGTCGCCGCCGCCGACGACGAGACCACCAAAAAATATCTCACAGATCACAAAATGATGGCCGTCGTACTAGCCTGCCATCATGGCCACAGGGGCGATCGATATCGGTTTCGCGCAGCGGGTGAAGGCGCTGGCGTGCACCGCTCCGCTGCACGACCTTGACGCCCGCAAGGGCCAAGTGCAAGCCGCTGACTTCACCGTCTACCAGATGAGCGAGTTGGCGCTGCACGCTATCGACCTGGTCACTCTCATGATGGACTTCGACGCCGGCGCGGACCCCGGCCGCGTCGTCGTCGATCTCGCTGGCTGCGCCGCTCGGCAGGCCCCCGCTCGTGACCGGGCCGAGCACGAGAGGGCCGCCCGCTGGGTACTGGAGAACCTGGTCAACGTCGGCTCGGTCGATCGCGGATTCCGCGCCGTGTACGGGATCACCGGCAGTGATGGTACCTACGAGACCTACTCCTTCGATTTCAAGCTGCTCGCAGAGGTTCCGGGCGTGGACGGGGAAATCTACCTGCGCGCGACGAATGAGGCGGTGAACGTACTCGTTGGTGCGCTGGAGATCGATATCGAGTCCGCGCAGATAGCCGCCGACCTGCGGTTGGAGACCTTGGTGCGGCGGGGCCGGCTCTCCGATGCCCAGGCTGCGGCGCAGACCGCCCGTTACCGCACCATTCAGTACGGGGAGATGTTGCGGGTTCAACTGGAAGCTGTCGGGCGCGACGTACGCAGCGTCGATTGGCTGGCGGAGATGCCGACGTTCCTCGACGAAGCGCTCACACACATCGAGGCCCGCTACAAGGCGGAGAACGCGATCCTGCGCAACATCACCGAGATTCGCGACACCGCCGAGACTGCCGACCGCAAGCGGCAGGCCGCCCAGCTGGTGGAGATCGTCCGGGAATGCCTGCGCCGCCACGAGCAGCTGCAGGCCGCCGTCCAGGTCGCCGGACGTCGGTTCCGCGCTGAGCAGGATCGGCAGACCTTCGCCCCCGCCCGCGCTGACGCGACCTTCGACCTGCATGCCCACCTGCTGGTGCCCGTCCTCGGTGCGCCAGTCGCCGCCGCCGATGTCGCGTTGTCGGCGTACTTCGTCCGCGGTGCTGGCCCGGTCACACCACTTGCTGTTCGGCTCGGAGACCTGTTTGCCGCACTGATCACCCCTCCGGTCGAGCGGGAGGTGCTCGGCGGGGAGGTCAGCGAACCCGACCTGGACGACATCGAGCCTGAGTCGGCGTTCCCCGGGGAGTGCTATGAGCTGCTCGACGGGCTGCTTGACCTGGATCATGAAGCACCACGTCGATTGTCCGGATTACTGGAGGAGGCCCGCGAGATGCACCCGTTGCTGCCTTCGCTGGTCGTCATCCGGGTGCTCGCTCTTGCGGCGCAGGAAATCCAGGCCGCGCTGCGGCACGGTGCCCCCAACGTCCTGATCGCCGTCGACGATGGTACTGCGCTGTCTGACCCTGAGTTCGCCGGCGCCGACCTGATAGTTGCCCGCGCCGCCATGGTTTCCCTGACCCCGGAGGATGTCGCATGAGCGCCGCCACCGACATTACTGCCGACGCGGCGCGCCTAATTGGTTTCGGTCTGCGTCCGAAACTGACACCTGCCCGCGACGAGGAATACCGCGCACTCGTCGCCCGTGCGGTTACCGACAGTGAGTTCGCTGCCGCCGTGGATGCGGTCGCCGACGGCCTCGAACTGGTCGTGTTGCACATCAGCAATCGTGCCGGCGTCGTGGTCGCCGCCTCTACCAGCGCTTCAGGATTCGCTGTCAGGATGACGGACTACGCTCGCCGGACCAGTAGCGAGGGCAAGGCCGGCGAACGGGTCGTACATGCCCTCGCGCACCTCGGAGCGGCGACGCTGGCCTACCCGCGTCCAGCCGACCTGGCCGACGAGACCTACATCGGCCGGATCACCGTCGACGGGGTCGACGCGTTTGTCCGTGAGGCCGCCACCCGGTTGGCAAAGAAGGCCGGCGATGACAGTGGGCCCGGCGACCCCAGCACCGCCGAACCTGACCTGGAGGCCGCGTGGCGGGTGTACACCCGCAGAGCTCGTACCGGTACCACCGGTGATGGCCGCAAGCTGTCTACCTCCAGCATCGGCATCGTCGGTAAGGCACTGGCGTTTCTCGCCGACCAGGGACTCCTCCACCGTGCCTCCGACGAGCGTGGCGGCACCTACCGGACCACACCGCGGTATCGAGTGCAGGTCCGCGACGCGGGCGAGGTCATGTTCGGCGAGCTGCTAGGTCTCGGGATCACCGGGGTCAGCGACGGCACAGGGACAATCATGATTGGCTGGGATGCTGCCGCGGTCGCGCTGCTGTAGGGGGGCGGGTGTACGAACTCAACCGGATGCGGCTGTTCAGCGCGGGCCCGCGAGGCGCCCGCTACAACGACGTCACTCTCGATCTGTCCGCTGTCGGCGCTGAGATCGGTGGTCAGAACAGCCTGTTCGCCGCGCCGGTGCGGCGCCCAAGTCCGTTCAGTCTGCTCATCCTGGAGAACGGTGGCGGCAAGAGCGTCCTGCTCAAACTGCTGTTCTCCGTTGTCCTCCCCGGCCGGCGCAATGTTGTTGGCGGGTCGGCCGCGGTAATGGAGAAGTTCGTCCTCGGAGAGAACCCCGCGCACGTGGTCCTGGAGTGGATGCACGTGCGCACCGGTGACCTGGTCGTCACTGGCAAGACGATGCAGTGGAAGCGGGCCCGTGGCGCCGACGGCAGCAAGCTCACCGAGGCGTGGTGGTCACTGCGCCCGCACGACGGCCTGGGACTGGAGACGCTGCCGTTCATCCACGACAGCCGGCATGTACGCCTCGAGGGGTTCCACGGGGCGCTCACCGAGATCGACCGCGCCAGTCCCGCCACCCAGCTGAACTGGTCTGGCGACGGTGTCCGGGAATGGGCGGATCACCTGCGCTCGCTCGGCATCGAACCAGACCTGTTCGCCATCCAACGGCGGATGAACGCCGACGAGGGTGACGCGGCCGATGCGTTCAGGTTCAGGTCCAGCCGAGACTTCGTCGAGTGGCTGCTCAAGACGGTCCTCGACCCGGCGGACGCTGTTACCGCCGCGGAGAACTTCGACAGCTACGCCACCAACATCGGGGACCGGGAGGCGATGCTGCTCGAGCACCAGTTCCTCACCGGCGTGGTCGACACCCTTACCGCCACCGCCGAAGCTCATACGGCCTGTGAAGACGCCGCCGCGGGGCATCGGAGCGCCGCCCGTGCCGCCGCCGGCCTGCTCGGCGCTGTGCAGGCTCGTGCCGCTGCGGAGCACGAGGCCGCAACTGTTCTCCGTCAGGAGCATGTCGCCGCCGCCGGCGTCGCCAGCACCGCCGAGAGCGACCGAGACAAGGCCCGCGACACCGTCAACGAGATCCGCCGGCAGACGCTCCTGCTGCAGATTGCTGATGCTGTGGCCGAACGTGAGACCGCAGATACTGATCACAAAGCCGCTGAGGTCGAACTGGTCGCCTGGGCCGCGGTCGACTACGTCGAGGAACGCGACACCACGATGGCACGCGCCGCGGCCATCGCTGCCAGGATCACCGAGGCTGAGGAGGCCGCCCGCCCGGCGCAGGAGAAGCGAGATGAGGCCGCGGCAGGCCTGCTTGCGAAATTACACGCGGAGATCAGCGCCGCCCAGGCGGAGGTGAAGGCCCATGACACCGCCGCCGGCGAGTACAGGAAGCAGGCTGTTGAGATCGACGGTCGACGCGACACCGCCGTGCGTGAGGCCGAGCGGCTGCGTGGCGATCACCGGACGGCCGAGGCGCTGGTAGCCGAGGTTCGCCGTGCGGTCGACGCGGCCGTGGGTGAGGGACTGCTTGCGGCGGACTCCACGGTGGCCGATGCGGCTGCGCGCGCCGCGACTGCGGCCAGTGAGACCGCCGCACGGCTACAGACTGCTGAGAAGGAAGCGGCTGCGGCGGGGAGCCGCACCCGCGCCCTGGACGAGGAAGCCCGCAAGGCTGACAAACTTCTCCGCGAAGTGACCTCGGCTCAGCAGGAGGCCATGGGCGCCCTGCGGCAAGCCACCAGCCGGGCCGCGCTCATCGCGTCCGATGGGCATGTTCTCCGTCTCCTTGCCGCCGACACCGGCGATGTCGACGAGCTCGACGCCCATGCGGCCGCGGTCATCGAGGCGCTGCATGCTGACATCACCGCCGCCGAGATCAATCTCGCCGAGCTCCACGCCGCGCAGCGCACCGACCAGCGGCTGCTCGACGCGCTCGGCGACGGAGGGCTGCTGCCGCCGCGCCCCGAGGTCGATCAGGCGGTCGCCGTCCTGCGCGGAGCCGGCATTGCCGCGCACGCCGGTTGGCGGTATCTGGCGGAGAACGTGCCCGCCGCCGAGCGCGTCGCGCTCGTTGCGGCTCGCCCGCAGCTGGCCGACGGAGTCGTCCTCATCGATCCTTCGGCCCTGCCCGCTGCTCGCGTCGCGCTGGTCGGCGCCCAGCTGCTGCCGTCCGCCGCCGTCGCAGTCGGCACCGGCGCCGGCCTGCTGTCGGCCGCCGAAAGCGACGACGCCCAGTTCGTCGTCGAGCCGAACCCCGCCCTGTTCGACCTCGACGCCGCCGAGCAGCGCCGCGGCCAACTGCGGCCGATGATGGCCGACCGCGGCGCGGACATCACAGCCCGGGCTGTTGCCCTGGAAGGGATGCGGACCAGTCACGCCGAACTGGTTGCCTGGCGCCGCGTCTGTCCTTCGGGCACGCTTGCCGCCCTGCGGGCCACGGCGGACGCCGCTGAGGCCGCGGTGGCAGAGGCAGCCGTCGCGGTCAGCGAGGCCGTCGCCGCCGTGACCGCTGCCGAGGAACTGCGCGACCAGCTGGCCGACGAACTGCCCGGGCTGCGGAGCGCTGAGCGGGTGGCTTCCGAGCGGGCCGGCGATCTCCGCCGGCTCGCGAACCGGGTCGCCGAAGTCGACGTCCAGCGCCGCCGCCTGCCGGAACTCGTCGCCGCGGCCGAGACGGCCGAGGAGCGTGCCCGCGTGCTCGACGGTGAGCGGCAGGCCGCGCTCGGCAGCGCCGAGGAAGCAGCGCGCGCGGCCGAGAACGCCCGCGGCCGGGCTGAGCGGCTCCGCGAGGATCTGGGATCCGTGACCTCCTCCACCGGCAAGGTCGCCGCCACTGTCCCCGACAGGCCGTTGCCCGAACTACGCTCGGTCTACAACGCCGCCCAGGTCGTCTACCTGGCGGTGGAGGTCGGGCAGGACCTTCGAGCCGAGGCCCAGGCAGCCGAGAGCGCGGCCGCCCTTGCCCGCGCCACGGTCGCCGGCCGGCCGCCCGAGATCATTGCCCGCGCCGAGCAGTTGCTCGCCAGCACCGAGGGTGCCGACCGCGGGAGCCGGGCCAGCGCCGCTGCCCGCCTCGACCGCGACCGCGACCGGCACGCCGCCGCTCACATCGCCGCCGTCCAGCGGATCTCGGTGCTGGACACCCAGCTTGAGCAGGCGAGCCCCGGCGACCAGGACCGTAAGACGTGGACCACACTTCTCGCCGACCGCCGGCCTCGCGACGTCGCCCACGGGCAGGAGCTGTTGCTGGAGGCTCAGTCCGATCAGCGTCGCGTGCAGGAGGCCCTCGACGACGCGGTGGCGGTCGTCACCAGCCTTGGCCGACAGCTGGAGGAAGCCACCGAGGCTGCCCGAGTCTTCGACGCCGTCGCCGCTCCGCTGGAGACCGCACTGGAGGATCTGCCGGCCGACGACCGTCCGATCGGACCCATTCCGTTCGAGGCCACCGCGGACGTGGCTCGGACGCGGGCCGGCGAGGTGCGCGACGCGCTGCGGAGAGCCCGTGCGGCCGACGAGGCCGCCCGCGGCGAGGTCCACCGTCGAGCACAGGCGGTGCAGCGATTCTCCCGAGAACCGCGGTTCGAGGCGATGACCAACGTCGTCCGCCGCTCGCTGCTCGGGCTCGATCCGGACCAGATCGCCGCCCGTGCCAACGGGTTCGCCGGAGCGTTGGCGCAGCGGCTGCAATCACTGACCATCGACCTTGAGCGCGCTCATCGGCACCGCAAGGCCATTGTCGACCGGCTGGTTGCCTCCGTCGAGGCGGCGCTGGGCACGCTGCGGACAGCGTCCCGGCTGTCGAAACTGCCCAAGGAGCTCGGTGACTGGGATGGCAAGGAGTTCCTCCGCATCCGGTTTCCCGAGCCTGACCCCAGCCTGCTCGTCGCCCGGGTGGGCGATGTCGTGGACAAGCTCGCGAAGGACGCCGCCGCCAGCCAGCCCGGCGCGCGCGGTGCCGCACTGAAACGTGATGGCATGTCACTTCTGCTGCGGGCGGTCGAGGCCGCTGTGCCGAGAGGGCTCACCGTCGAGATACTCAAGCCCGACTCGGTGCTGCGTGACGAGCGCGTGCCCGTCGAGCAGATGAAAGACGTGTTCTCCGGTGGGCAGAGGCTCACCGCTGCGATCGTGCTGTACTGCACGCTGGCGGCGCTGCGGGCCAACGAACGCGGTCAGATGCGGACCCGTCATTCCGGCGTGTTGTTCCTGGACAACCCGATCGGCACGGCAAGTGCCGAGTACCTGCTGGACGTCCAGAAGGGGGTCGCCGCCGCGCTGGGTGTGCAGCTGGTCTACACCACCGGCCTGTCCGACGATCGGGCGCTGGCTGCCTTCCCGCTGTGGGTCCGGATGCGCAACGATGCCGACCTGCGCGCCGGGCTCAAGTACATTCGCGTCGCCGAGATCGTCCGCAACCAACTGCCCGAGCCCTATCCGGACCACATGCCTGGCAGCACTGACGACCTGCCGGGCACCGTGACAGCCACCCGCGTTTACCGGCGCCCGGCGTGAGCGCCGCCGGCTCGGAAACACTGCCGCCGCGGGCTACCCGGCTGGCCGCGGTGCTTGAGGAGTGGTCGCGACCTACCGTCACCCTCACCGAACTGTGGACTCTGTGGGCGACCGCCGATCCGGTGTCAGCGACCAGGCCCACCCGTCGGGCGGACCTGGCGGCCGCGCTCGATGCGCTTGCCGCGATCGGCGTGGTCACACCTTCGCGTGCCCGCGACACCACTGCCGCGCCGCCGCTGCCGAAACGGCTTACTCTGCCTGCTCCTACGGCATCGCCGACCGCCGCGGCGCTGGCCCGTGAGGTGCCGTGGCGGCCGGAGCTGGCGTGGGCCGCGTCGGCGCGGCTTACCGTCGGGCAGGTCGGGCTGCTCCGAGAGGTCAATGGCTGGCTGCGTGATCGCGGCCGCGACACCGATGTCGTGCCGCTGCGGGAGCGCTCCCTGGAGGTGTTCGGGCACGAGAAGCGGCTCGACCGGATGCTGCACACTGCCGTTTTCGGCCCTGGCCGGCTCAGCCTGAACCTGCTGCGTACGTTCCGTTCCCGTCCGCCGCTGCCGGCCCGCCGCCTCGGCGACGGCCCGACGCTACTGGTCGTGGAGAACTCCGACACGTTCGACACCTTCGCTCGGGTACTGTCCGCCGACCCTGGCGACGTCGGATATCTGGCGTGGGGTGCCGGTGCGGCGTTCGAAGCGTCGGTGGTCTCGGTCGCGGAGCTGCCCGACGTCACCTCGATCGCCTACTTCGGTGACCTGGATGCCGATGGCCTGCGCATCCCTGACGCGGCTGCTGCCCTTGCCGCGGCCGAGGCATTGCCGGCTGTCCGGCCGGCCACAGGCCTGTACCGACTGCTGCTGGACGTCGGGGTGCCGCAGCCCGGTCAGCCGATGGTGACAGCCGACCGCGCCGCCGAGCTGGCCGCATGGCTGGCTCTGGAGGAGCGTCCCCGCGCGACCGAGCTGCTGTGTGGCGGTGCCCGCCTGCCGCAGGAGGCCGTCACCGCTCGACTGCTCGCCACGGACACCAGCTGGCGGGACGGTCTGCTCTCCGGGCGGCTTGTGAATTGAGTTCACAGTCGCTACAGTTCCCCCTGGATGTCTGGTTGGCCGGGATGCGTGGGCGCCGGGCGTCGGCGGGCCGCAGCGGGCACGAAGGTGGCCCGGTGTCCTGCCAGAATGACCGGGCTGTCCATGAGGGGGATGAGGATGCCGAGTTCGACCACGGAACGTGCGCCAACTCGTTACGGCGCACTGCCGGCGGGGGCGGAGCTGCCCGGTATCGGGGCGCTGGTCGAGGTGCGTGGGCAGAAGTGGGTCGTCGCGGAAACGGACGCCCGGGTCGCGCCGGATGGCGAAGAAGCACATAGCGGTTCGGGCCCAACTGTGCCGAGCTCCCTCATCACCCTGCAGAGCGTCGAGGACGGCCGGTACGGACACACGATCGAGGTGATCTGGGAGGTCGAACCGGGCCGGCGCATCCTGCCCAGCGGCTCCCTGCCCGAGGTGACCAGGGGCGGCTTCGACTCACCCGAACGGCTCGCCGCGTTTCTCGACGCCATCCGCTGGTCGGCGGTGACCTCGGCGGACGCCCGTAGGCTCCAGGCCCCGTTCCGCTCGGGAGTCGCCGTCGAGGACTACCAGCTCGAACCGGTGGCCCGGGCCCTCGAGGCGCCGCGGGTGAACCTGCTGCTCGCCGACGACGTCGGCCTGGGCAAGACGATCGAGGCGGGGCTGGTCGCCGAGGAGCTGCTGCTGCGGCATCGGGCCCGGCGAATCATGATTGTCTGCCCGGCGGGGCTGACCCTGAAGTGGCGTGACGAGATGGCTGAGAAGTTCGGCCGCGACTTCACCATCATCGACGCCGAGCGGTGCGCCGCCGTCCGCCGCTCGCACGGCAGCGCGGCGAACCCGTTCGAGGTCTATCCGCTCACGATCGTCAGCCTCCCCTGGCTGCGCGGCCCGAAGGCGCAGCGGCTGCTCGACGAGGTACTTCCCGGTGACGGCCAGCCGACCTACCCGCGCACGTTCGACCTGCTCATCCTCGACGAGGCGCATCACGTCGCCCCGGCCGCGCCGAAGCAGGTCTACGCGATCGACTCGCAGCAGACGAAGCTGATCCGCCGCCTCGCCCCGCATTTCACCCACCGGCTGTTCCTGTCGGCCACTCCGCACAACGGTTACCTCGCGTCGTTCACCGCGCTGCTGGAGATCCTCGACGATCAGCGGTTCGCCCGCGGCGTGGCACCGGACCAGAAAGCGGTCGAGGAGGTGGTCGTCCGCCGGCTGAAAGGCGGCATCGAGAACGCGGACGGCACGCCACGGTTCCAGGCGCGCCGCTCCATCGACATGCCGGTGGTCTATCCCGACAGCGAGCGGGAGATCCACGGCCTACTCAAGGAGTTCTCCGCGCTGCGCCGGGTCCGGCTGAACTCGGAGCGCGGCCGGAAGGCGACCGACCTGGTGACGCTACTGCTGAAGAAGCGGCTGTTCTCCTCCCCAGCCGCCTTCGCACACACCGTCGCCGTCTACCGGGAGACCCTCGCAGCCAGGCAGGGGCGCGGCGGAGGCAGCGACCTCGGTAGCGCGCCGGAGTGGGATGACGTGCCGGAGTGGATGGAGGACTACTTCGACGACGTCGCGACCCTCGACGACGAGCAGCTCGCCGACGCCGAGGACGACGCGCTGGGTCGGGTCCGTCCGATGCAGCCGGACCCCACCGAGGACGAGACCGGGCTGCTGGAGCGGATGCAGCGCTGGGCGGACGCCCACGAGGCCGAACCGGACGCGAAGGCCCGCGCCCTGCTCACCTACCTGGCCGCGGTCTGCCGGCCCGACGGGAAGCACTGGCTGAACGAGCGGGTCGTCGTCTTCACCGAGTACCGCGACACCCAGATCTGGCTCTCCGGGCTGCTGCGCCAGGAGGGGCTCGGCGGGGAGCGGCTGGGCCTGCTGCACGGCGGCCTGCCCGCCGACGAGCGCGAGCAGCTCCGGCTGGCCTTCCAGGCCGACCCGAGCGAGCACCCGGTGCGCATCCTGCTCGCCACCGACGCGGCCAGCGAGGGCATCGACCTGCAGAACCACTGCCACCGCCTGGTGAACTACGACATCCCGTTCAACCCGAACAAGCTGGAGCAGCGGATCGGCCGGATCGACCGGTACGGGCAGCGCCAGCAGCCGGAGATCCGGCACTTCGTGGGCTCCGGGTGGAGCGGCGCTGTCGACTCCTACGAGGCCGACCTGGAGTTCCTGTCCCGGGTGGTGAAGAAGGTCGCGCAGATGAAGGCCGACCTCGGGTCGGTGAACGCGGTCATCTCCGACCGGGTGCAGCGCCGGATGCTCGGCGAACGGGTCGCCGACCCGGCCGACCTCGACCTCGACGTCACGATCAACGCGGTGGCCGCGAAGGACGAGGCCGTCCCCGTCGCCGAGAACGTGCGGGAACAGGTGCGCCGGCTGCGCGCCACCCTGGACGACACCGTCCGCGATCTCGGCATCACCCCGCGGGCCGTCCACCGGGTGGTGGGCACGGCGCTCGACCTCGCCCGCCAGCAGAAACTGAAGCCGCATGTCGACGAGCGCGGCGACCTGTTTGAGGATCACACCCCCGGGGCGCCGGACGGCGAGCCCGGCGACGGGATGTTCGACGTGCCGACGCTGACCGGCTCGTGGGCGCGCGCCTCGGCCGGGCTGACCGAGAAGCTGCACCGTGACGGCGCCCCGCCGCGCCAGCTGCCTGTCACGTTCGACTCGGCGGTGGCCCGCGGCCGCGACGACGTCGTGCTCGCCCACCTCGGCCACCGACTGGTCGACATGTCGACCCGGCTGCTGCGCGGCGCCGTCTCCAACGCCGACGTCGGCCTGCACCGGGTGGCCGCGGTGCGCACCGACGACCCGCGCTGCGAGGAGGTGCTCGTCGGCGCGTTCTCCCGGTTCGTGCTCGTCGGCGCGGACGGCGTGCGGCTGCACGAGGAGGTACTGCAGGCCGGCGGCTGGATGCCGGCGGCCGGCCGGTTCCGCCGGCTGGAGAACCTCACCGTCCTCGGGGAGATCGTCGGATCGGCGCTCGCCGCCGGCCGCCCCGTCACGCAGGAGACCCAGGAGCGCCTCGCCGAACGGTGGCCCGCGGCACGCGAGGGCGTGCTCTCCGCCCTGAACTGGCGGACGCGGACCCGCCACGAGTCGCTGACCCGCATCCTGGCGCAGCGTCAGAGCGCCGAGGAGGCCCGGATCACCGCGATCCTGGACCAGTTCGCGAGCACGCTCCGCTCGGCGCTCAAGGATCCCGACAACGAAGAGGACGCCCTGTTCAGCCGGGCTTCCGTTGCCAACAGCCGGGAGGAACTGGCCCAGTTCCGCCGGGACAAGCAGTCCTGGGAAGAACGCCTGCACCGGCTTGATCAGGAAAAGCAACGGGAGCTCGATGTGATCGCCGGCCGTTACCGTGACCCGCGGCAGCACCAGTTCCCCGTCGCGGTCGTCCTGGTCGTGCCGGCCCAGGAGGCGGGACGATGAGCGCGGGGACGACAACCGGTAACCGCGGTGGCCGAGGCGGTTCCGCCGGGCGGCGGCGCCCCCCGGCCCCGGACGGCGTGGCGCAGCACCGCGACTGGCTGAGCCTGATCGACGTCAGCGGCCCGTTCCTGAGCCTGCCGGTGCTGCGGCGGATCTGGCCGACCCTCGACCCGCTGGAGAAGAAGACCCGGGAGCGGCTGCGCCAGGAACACGCCACCTGGCTGGACGCCCCGGCGGCCGGCCAGCGCGACTGGGTCCGGTTCGTGCTCGCCGAGCTCCTCGGCTGGGGCGACGCACTGGCCTGGCCCGAAACCGGTGGCGAGGTGGACGCCGGCCCGGCTGCCGCCGCGGCGATCGGTGACGCTGATCCCCTGGCCGCGCTCGCCGTGGACGTCGACCAGCACGACACCCGCGTCGTCCCGTCCTTCGTCCTCGTCGACCCGGACGTCGCCGGCGCCGCCGACAGCGCCGCCGGGGTGAAGCCCGACGCGGTACGGATACTCGGCCTGGTCGTGGCGCCCGGACAGTCGCCGACCGGGCGGGTCGCCGGGCAGGCCTGGGCGGCGACCCCCGTGGACCGGGCGGCACTGGCCTGCCGGCATCACGGCATCGAGCTGGCACTGGTCACGAACGGCCGGCAGTGGGCGCTCGTCTGGGCCCCGCGCGGCGGGGTGACGACCACGGCCGTGTTCGACGCGGTGTCCTGGCCGGAGGCAGCCGAGCGCGACGTGGTGCGCGCGTTCGTCTCGCTGCTGTGCCGACGGCGGTTCTTCGGCGTACCGGACACGGAGACGCTCGTCCCGCTGCTGAAGGCGAGCCTCGGCAGCCAGGAGGAGATCACCGAGGCGCTGGGAATCCAGGTCCGCCAGGCGGTGGAGCTGCTCGTCGCCGCCTTCGGTCGCTGGCACGTCGCCGAGCACGCCCGCGGCAGCGTCGGGCTGCGCGACATCCCCGAACACGACATCTACCGCGGCGCGGTCGCGGTGATGATGCGGATCGTCTTCCTCCTCTACGCCGAGGAACGCGGCCTGCTGCCCGCCGACAACGAGCTGTACGCCGGCACCTACTCGGTCGGCCGGCTCTGCGCCGACCTCGAACAGCAGCTTTACGACGGCGCCACCGAGGACGACCTGGAACAGTCGACAGCCGCCTGGCACCGGCTGCGGGCCCTGTTCACCGCCGTCTACACCGGCGTCGACCACCCCCGGCTGCGCATGCACGCCCACGGCGGCTCCCTGTTCGACCCGGACACGCACCCCTGGCTGCCGCTCGGCGTCGACGACCGGACCGTCCTGCACATGCTGCGCGCCGTCCAGTACGTGCAGGTCGGCAGCGGACGGTCGCGGGAGCGGCGGACGCTGAGCTTCCGGTCGCTGGACGTCGAACAGATCGGCTACGTCTACGAGGGCCTGCTGTCCTACGACGCGCAGCGCGCCCCGGCCGGCGAGGTGATCGTCGGACTGGTCGGCAAGGAGGGCCTGGAGGCCGAGGTCGGGCTCTCCGAGCTGGAGGACCTGGCGTCGCGGCACCGGGGCCGGCCACTGCTCGCCGCCGCCCTCGCGGAGCGCTTCGCCGCCAGCGGGATCGGCTCGCCGAAGGCGGTCGAGAAGCGGCTCACCCCGCTGGAGGCCGGGGGGCAGGAGGAGGCACGCAAGGCCCTGCTCGCCGTGACCCGAGGCGACTACCCGACCGCCGAACGGCTCCTGCCGTTCTACGGCCTGCTGCGCCGGGACCTGCGCGACCAGCCGGTGGTCATCCTCGAAAGCGGCCTGTACGTCACCGAGTCGCCGCTGCGGAAGAACACCGGCACGCACTACACGCCCCGCTTCCTCGCCGAGGAGGTCGCGAACAACGCCTTGGAGCCGCTGGTCTACGCCCCGGGCCCGTTGCAGACCGCCGACACCAACGCCTGGAAACTGCGCTCCAGCACGGAGATCCTTGCGCTGAAGGTCGCGGATATCGCGATGGGCTCGGCCGCGTTCCTCGTCGCCGCCGCCCGCTACCTCGGCGACCGCCTCGTCGAGGCATGGACGCTGGAAAGCGACCCCCGGGCCGGCGGCCGGGCGGCTGGCTCAGCCGGGGTGGTCACCTCCGGCCCCGGCAATCTGCCTGGGCACGATGAGACCGGCACATGGCTTGGCCGGGACGCCGAGGACGACGAGGCCGTTATCGAGGCCCGGCGCCAGATCATCGAACACTGCCTGTATGGGGCGGACATCAACGAGATGGCCGTCGAGATGGCAAAGCTGTCCCTGTGGCTGGTCTCGATGGATGTCCGGCACCCCTTCACCTTCCTCGACGACAAACTGGTCGCCGGGGACTCGTTGCTGGGCATCACCTCGCTCGACCAGCTCGAATACATGCACCTCGACCCAGCCAAGGGCCGCGAGCTGCACTCCGACATCTTCGGCTGGACGTCGGGCATCCGTGAACTGGTCCGTGACGTGACCGCCGAACGCCAGGCAATCATTGCGACCGACGGATCGACACTGGAGGGCCTGGCCAAGAAGCACGCTCTCCTATCACGGACCGAACACGACACAGCCCGCCTGCGGCTCTTCGCGGATCTGACGGTGGGTGCCTCCTTGGCGGGCAGCCGCAGGTGGGCTGGGAGCAGCGATCCGCATGCTCGGGCGGAGATCGTCGAGGGCAAGAGGGCCAGCCGGGACAGTTACTTCCTGACCGCGGCCCGGCTCGCGAACGAGGTCGCGGCCGGGCAGGAAGACGATGAAGCTCGCGGTACCGCCCGGACCTGGCTGGCCACCGACCATGTCTCCGGTTCCTTCAGCCGGGAGCCGTTGCACTGGCCGCTGATCTTTCCCGAGGTGTTCGAGAAGGGCGGCTTCGACGCCGTCATCGGCAACCCACCGTTCCTTGGTGGGCAGAAACTCACCGGAACGCTTGGAGTCGCCTACCGTGAGTACCTGGTCGAGTATCTTGGCTCCGGCGCGCGGGGAAGCGCCGATCTGGTCGCCTATTTCGTGTTGCGCTTCCACGCCCTGCTCAACGGCGGTGGCCAGACAGGTCTGATCGCGACGAACACTGTGACTCAGGGCGACACCCGTGAGGTCGGCCTCGACCAGGCCGTCGCCGGGGGATATGTAATCCGTCGGTCGGTCAAGAGCCTTCCCTGGCCGTCCAAGTCCGCGACGGTGGAGTACAGCGCCGTCTGGACCACCACCCAGATCGGGCAGAACGCGGCGCGTATCGCGGACGGCACCCTCGTCCCCGCGATCGCACCATCCCTGGACCCTGAATCCCGAGTTTCCGGCAACCCGCATCGGCTGGCAGCCAACGCCGGGCTGTCTTTTCAAGGATCAAACATCCTAGGTCTCGGTTTCACCATGGAGTCGGAACGCGCGCAGGCCCTGATCGCGAAGGATCCCGGCAACGCCGAGATTCTTTTCCCGTACGTCAACGGCCAGGACCTGAACTCGCGCCCCGACTGCTCCGGCAGCCGCTGGGTCATCAACTTCCATGACTGGCCCGAAGGCCGCGCCCAAGAATACCGTGACTGCTACGACCAGATCCGTAATCTAGTCAAACCCGAGCGTGATCTTAATCGCTTCAGTAAGACGGCGCGAGAGCGCTGGTGGCGCTTTGAGAGATCTAGGCCCGAGCTCTATGGTGCGATCAAAAATCTTGACCGAGTCATCGCGATTGCGCGAGTGAGTTCCACCTTGATGCCGGCAATTATTTCGACTGGGCAAGTTTTTAGTGAGATGACCGTAGTGTTTGCCGCAAAAGACGGGGTGTTGTTGGCGCTACTTTCGAGCTCTCTGCATTATTGGTGGGCGGTCTCGCGGGCCTCATCCATGAAGGCCGACCTTCGCTACACCCCCTCGGATGTTTTCGAGACATTCCCATTTCCGGAGATGGCGGGGGAGATGAGGGAACTCGGGGAGCGGTTGGACAGGTTCCGGCGGGAGGTCATGCTCCAGCGGCAGTCTGGGTTGACGAAGACGTACAATCTTGTTTTTAACCCCGGCTGTAAAGACGCTGATATCGTCGAGCTTCGGGAGATTCACCGGACCATCGACGAGGCTACCTTTCGCGCCTACGGCTGGGAGGACATGCTCGAGCGGGGGCTCGACCACGGCTTCCACCCGGCCGGGAAGTACACCCGGTACACGATCGGGCCGTGGGCGCAGAGGGAGGTGCTCGATCGCCTCCTCGAACTCAACCATGCCCGGTACGCCGAGGAGGTCGCCGCCGGGCTACATGAGAAGGGTGCCAAGAAGAAAGGCGCCCGTGCCAGGCCGGCTGCTGCCGCACCACCGGAAGCGGCCCTGTTCGACCTGTAGTTTGTGCTCGCACGACCCCGCCGACCATGGTGTAGGGGAGGTCGGCTAAGATGGGCGGCCGGCCGGCGATAGACACGTCTTCCGTCTCCGCTGGCCGCATCACCGTCGAAGGCCGGGCAGCCTTCGGCGCACGCTGGTTCAGGGGGGATCCATGCGTCTCGATTCACCGCGCCACCTCACCGTCTCCACGGCCTTCGGCGTCTCGGCCAGGCTGCTGACCAGGCCCATCGCCGCCGTGGAGGCTGTCGCCGAGCGCGCCTTGCTGTAGTCCTTCGGCGTGGCCGGTCGTCACCAAGGCGCCGGACGGAGGATTTGGAGCGGCTCTCGCCGAGCCGCTGGAGCTGGCGGTGGCTTTGAAGCCGCAGGGCTGAGCGTTGCCAGAATTCGCCGACCCAAGCTGTCCAGGAACGGACCGCGGCCGAAAAGGACTGCGCGCGACCATATCAGCTAGCCTGGAACCTGGGCTAGCTATCACACACCCCGCGAGGCCAGGTAATCCTGTGTCGTCGTGGAGGTGAATTCAACGCTGCCTGAAAACATTCACAGCGGCGATTTCTACGGGGGCTCAACATGCGTAATTCCAGGCTTGTCATCGTTGCCGGTTTCCTTGTCGGGATGGTCGGGTTGACCGGCTGTCTGGAGGAGACGTCTGTCTCCTCCACCGGGACCACCTCCGGTCCGGCACAGAACGCCGCCGCGGACGGATCGACCGGCGCGCCGGTCGGGCAGCCTGGCTCGGCACCGAACGGAACCAGGCAGGCCCAGTACGACGAGGTCCTGGAAGTACGCAAGGATGGCCAGGTTGCGGCGACCCTCAGCGTCGCCGAGCCGAAGCCGGTCGCGTCCTTCTACAACGGCTTCAGCACGCCGACAGCCGGCCCGTCGTTCACCACCTTCATGGTGTCTTTCGCCTCGCAGCAGCAGGGCTTCGACGTCAACCCGTTCGACTTCTTCGTCCGCACGCCCGACGGCGCCCGGGTGCAGCCGACGTTCGGCTGCGAGCCGGCGTTCAACGCGGCGACCCTCGGAGCGGGGGAGAAGTTCCAGGGCTGCCTGACCGTCGACGTGGCCCACGGCAACCTCGTCTACACCTCGAACCTGTTCGAGTCCGCCAGCCTGGTGGAATGGCCTGCTTTCTGAGTTTGTGACTTCTGGGCACCGTCCACGACAGGAGATGAAACCCATCATGTCCGGTAGTTCCGGGACGCCCGCGGTGTCACCTATGCCACCGCCGCCGCCCGGCTGGTATCCCGACCCGAACGACCCGAGCCGGCAACGGTGGTGGAGCGGGGCCGCCTGGGGGTCGGCCACGTCGCCGGGCGTTTCTGCGCCACCGCCGGTACAGCCGTCCTGGCCGCCGCCGGGCGTGCCGTCGCCAGGCCCGGCTCCGCGGATTGGTCCCGTCGGGCCGCCGGCGCCGCCCGTCCCGGGGTTCCCGCCGCCGTCGGGGCCGCCTCCGACGATCGGCTATCTGGCGCGGGAGGCCGCGGGGGAGCCGACGGCGTGGGCGGTTGCCGTGGCTCCGCTGGCTGGGTTGCTCGTCGGACTGGTGGTCGGCGCGGTGTCGCCGGAACTCGGCGTCTCGGCGGCGGTCTGGCTGGGGATCTTCGTCGGCTGGGCCGGCGGGCTGTTCCTCGCGATCGTCGACTACCGGGTCCTGCGCCATCTCGGGGAGGAGCCGGCCCACTGGGTGCTGGCCTTCGTGTCACCCTGGGCGTACCTGCTCGGGCGGGCAATGTGTCGCCGCCCCGCGCCCTGGACGACCTGGGCCGCCTTCGGCCTGTGCGTAGTGCTGACGCTCCTGTCGTTCCCCCTCGCCAAGCCACTTACCAGCAGCGTCCTCACGGCGAACTCGGTGTTCGATCGGGATCGGGTGCAGCGGGACATCGCCGAGGAGATCAGGCGTCAGAGCGGCGTCTCGGTGACGGTGTCCTGCCCGAAGGACCCGCCGCTGTCGGCCGGGTCCACCTTCCGGTGCGTGGCCGAGGGAGAGGGCGACAGGATCTTCGTGGTCGTCACGATGGAGGACGACAGCGGCAGCTACACCTGGATGACCCTCTGAGCTACTTCCGCGTGAGCCGATTAGACCACCCTGCGAGAAATTACCTGTGCCGCCGTACACGGAGGAAAATGTGATGACATGGTTCGTGGGCGGTTCGCGTGAATAATCCGTCTCGTGGACGTCGAATCATCTGGTGGGTTGCTCGCCACCCGCGGTGGAGCTGCTGTATCGGCATCGTCTTCGTCGTCGCCATGATCGCGGGCAACGTCGGCGGCTAGGAACCGGCAGGTCCGTCCCGGACAGCCACCTTGGCCGTGGCCGGGCAACCCACGGTGCCTGCGGGTCCGGAGGAGCGGCTGATGCCGAACCTGGTCGGAATGAACCCCAAGGACGCCCTGTCAGCCGCGCCACACAACCATTCGGAACGGGATCTCTCGCCGCGGGATCGAAGCGTTTTCGACCGCGACAACTGGACGGTCGCCGCGACGGTTCCGGTGGCCGGGACGAAGATCCTGGAAAATGACCAGGTTCACCTCTTCTACCTCCGCAACCAGGAGTGGAGGTGGTTCCAGCCCAACCCTGTCATGCCGGCGCTCCCCGCCGGGGAGGTCTCTCAGTTCTCCGAGTCGCTCCCTGACATCAGGGAGCTCATCGAGTACCGCTACGCCGAGGGAACGGCGCCGGCGTATTCGTCCGACGCTCACAGGACCGCTGTCACCAGCACCATCCCCGGCGACCCCTCGATCGAGCCCGAGTCCGAGTGGGGGCCGCGTGATCGGCTGAAGGTCGCATCGGGTGGCACCCTCGTGGGCAGCCTGCCCGAAGCCGGACGCCCGCTTCGACTCGGTCAGCTGATCACAGTCCTGGTGAAGCCCACGCCGCCTCCGCCGTCCTCTACAGCAGGAACATACGACGGTGGATCAACGGACCTGGACAACGACGACGACGACTTCAACGTTCCAGGTGATCGGAACTGGAGCAGCGGCGGGGGCGGTAGCAGCGGCGGAGGCTTCTGCAGGAGCAAGTGGTGCTGATCCTCCTTCCCCGACGGCCGGTGAGTGGCCTCGCCGTTCCGGCAGCCGGTATGTGACGCAGCCCCGCGACCGGGCAGCGGAAGGAGGCGACCGGCGATCTATGGCCGGGATGCTGGGTGATCCCCCCATGAGACACTCGCCGCTGTCCTCGGCGATTCGGTCCAGCTCCGGCGTCACGGCCTGAGTGGATGCGGAGACAGGGGTGCTCGGGAATACGGAGCAGACGTTCGAAGTCGAACGCCTGCATCGCGCACGGCCTTGCTCCCAGAAAGGTCGTACCAAAATTCTTGAGCTCCTGCGGTGGCGCTACGGGAGCGGCTATCGTGGTCTTTCCCCCGATCAAGGGAGTGGCCGTGACTGTCGAGCTTGCTGTTTCCCAAACTCTCCGGGCCATCGCAGCGGCTATTACCACGCCACACGATGTGATTCCGGACAGCCTACGTGACGCCGTGGCAGTCGCTCTGGCTCATTGTCCGGCTGAGGTGCTCGCTCGACTGAATCGGGGCGAGGAGCGCTCTCGACCAGTGGCGTGGCTGCTCCGACGCGAGGCACTGGGCACGAATATCACCACGCCTGCCAGAGAGGGGCTGCCTGGGTTCACCACTCCCCTCGGCAGGCTGTCACCGATCGAGGTCATCGCCTACTGGCATCCCGACCCCGTGTACCGGCTGACAGCCAACCGGTTCGCCAGAAAACTTGATCTCAATGTGACCGAAGTCTGTAACTACGACTGCAGCTACTGCTACCAGCGCTCTCGCGACGACGACTGGGAGACCAAGGCCGTCCGCGCCGAGGAGCGTGAGCTGGCGATCGACGAGTGGATCGCAGTGCTGGACCAGGCCCACGCCATGGGAGTACGGCGGGTTAAGATCACCGGCGGTGAGCCGCTGACCAAACGTGGCATCACCACGCTGATCTCGCACGCCTTTGCTAAGGAGCACTTCGAGGAGGTGGAGCTGTGCACCAACGCTTCCCTGCTCGAGAGGCACCTGCCTGACCTGGCCGGAGTGATCGAGCCAGACCGTTTCCACATACACGCCTCGATCGACTACCTCAGCGATGACGAGTCCCGGACCCGGACGGCTACCAAGGCGTCACCTCGGCACATGAAAAACATGCGGGCGATGTTCAACGGCCCACTCGTGGGTACCCGGCTTTCCATCAACAGCATGTGGAACACCCACTTACTCGATCCCGCCCAGTTGACTCGCCTGCACGACTTCATGATGGAAGTCGGAGCGGAGCGTTGGACGATCAGCTTCCCCTACTTCGTTCGGGATTTTATTTCTGCATGCGTCACGGATCCGGCGTCGATTCCGCCGTACGGCGACATCGTCGCCGCAGCCGCGCATCTAGTAGCGCTTCACCAAGAGCGCGGTAGGCCGTTTCGGCTTTCCATCCCCTTGGTGTACAAGCACGAACTGTTCGAGGCCGGGTTCGAGATGTCCGGCGCGGGCCGACCGGACGATCACCCTTGTTTCCCGTGCCACGGCTCGTACTTCGTCATCGGCCCTGAAGGCGACGTGTTCGATTGCCTGCTGCTGAACCGGTCGACCACTGGCGTTCGCGATCACGCCAGCGTCTGGGACGCCGGGGTCGCCTCCGCCAGGGGGAGTGACTTCACCCAGCTGACGGTTCGCGAGGTGACTGAGGCGTGCCAGGGATGCCGATACGAGGACATCTGTCACGGCCAGTGCGCGAACGACCGGGCGAACACCGAGCACCAGGGCGGTGGCCGAGTCGTGTTCGGCCGCGACAAGACTGCGTGTTCCCTTCTGCCCCGCGCCGAACAGGGGATCTGGTCGCGGCTGCCCGCCGACCAGCGTGCGGCCCTGAGCGCCCGTCTGCGCCGAGGCGGGTTCATTCCAGCCCAGTACGCCTCGGCTGTCGATGTCGTGCGGATGGCGGAGCCGGATGCCCTGGATCGGCACGTGATCGAGAACGACACCTGGCTGACCGCGACCGGCGCTGAGGCTGTCGACACCGCGGCGTTCGGCCGCGTGAGGCCGTGTGGAAGCGGACGAACGGCGAGCGCGGTGTTCCACACCAACCAGCCGGCACCGGTCTTCATCGAACTGGGGAGGTCGCGGCCTGTAGACGACAAATAGAGGTCACTGTAACAGCATTGCATTCAAGGTCGACGGCGACAGCCACGCCAGCAGGTGGTGGGGTGTGGGCTCGAGCTGGACCCCGTTGAGGAACGCAATCACCGTGAGAACGGTCACGGCCCGCACCGCCGTATGCCACCAGGACGGTTCGGCCAGCATCAGGGCCCGGAATACCCGCGGCGATGTCCACCACGCGGCCGTCGCGGGCAGCGACAGTCTGTGCCAAATCGGAAGCGGCCGTTCGCGGAGACTTTCCCGGGCTAGCGTCTCGTCGAACAGCGGACGCAACGCCCAAAGCAGCCGATCGAATCGGTTGTGTACCTCGCTATGGTCCACGTGCCCGCGAAGGTGCAGGCTCAGCACGATGTTGACCCAGTTGAGGTCAGGGCAGGCGCCACCGCCGCCTGCCGGGTAGCAAAGTCCGTCCCTGTGTTGCAGCCCGAGAACCCAGTCGACCGTTCCGTTATCGAGTCGGACCACTGGCCCGAATACGATCTCCAGGTGAGCGATGTGCCCCCACAGGCCGAGCGGCTGCAAGGCGTCGGGATTCCGGTGCGGCTGGAAACCGGCGAGCAGGCGCGCCAGGTCTTCCCACCACGATCTCTCCGTACCTGAGCGTCGTGCGCGGTGAAAGGCCAGGGTGACCTGGTTGGCAATATCCCATGGGCGAGTCGTAAGCGCGGGCTGGAACGCGTCGAGATCGGGGGCGGCATCAACCGGGACCCCCGCGATCGCCTCAATCAAGCGCACCTCGGCATCAGCCACACCAACGGCTGTCGGTCGAGAGCATGATGCGAGCCAGGCACTTGCGAGGTTCTCCACCTCGCCGTCCAGCAACGGGTTGACGGCAGGAGACCCCCGCGCCGCCGTGCCGACCATCGCGACCACCCAGCTCATGCCGTCAGAATGCCGCCTGTTCACCAAGCCATTCTGCGATCTCGGCGGCGGGGCCGGATAGTCTCACACAGCGGACCCGGTCGATGAGCGTCTGCACAAGTGCCCAGCGGTAGGCAGCTGTCTCCTGGATGTCCAGGCCGGTGTCGACCAGGTCACCGGTCAGTGCGGTGACCATCCGCGGCCACTCCGCTGCATGGCGGTGGACGGTGATCGCTGCGTCATTGTGGTCGTCCGCCCAGAGCGGCGATGGGCCGGGCATCACGTCAGCGATCGCGACCACCCTGACCGGCGCCGATGGCAGCAGCCTGATTCCCTGCGAGACCAGGCGGAATCGGTCACCGGGCTGTCCCCGTACCGTGAGCCTGGCGGTACCCGCCGTCAGCTCGCCGGTCGAGGCGCGCACACACGTGACGTTGGTGCTGACGATTCGCCAGCCGAGACGGCGCTCCATCTCGAGCGCCACCGACGTCTTGCCCGCCATCGGGGGGCCAGTGAGCAGCACAGCACCGGCTGAGGTGGCCACGGCCGCGGCGTGGAAGGTCAGGACTCCCTCAGCCTCGCGCAGTGCCGCCAATCTGCTCGCGGCGAGAACTGTCACCGCTGTTGCGGCAGCATTCGGGTCAGGAACCCGGACGCTGGTCTTCGTGGCGTCACGGCGCAGGGTCGGCGGGCTCCCCGCGCCGAGGAAGATCGAGTGCGCTGGACGCTCCGGCGTGATCGACCTTGGTATGAGCACCTCGGCCTGGCTACCGACCTCACCCGCCGCTGTTGTGTCAAGGTCGGTAGCCAGCTCGACCAGGCCAAATTCCCACTGACCCATGCGGAGGCGGCGAGTCAGGAACCGAGGACCACGATGACCCGCTGGCGCTTGCCGCGCCGGAAGCGCAGCGGGCCGGTGGCGAAATCATCCGACTGGGGGACAAGATCGTGGGTGACCGCGCGGTCCTCGACGTAGATGCCGCCGCCGTCGATGAGCCTGCGGGCCTCCGAAAGGGACTTGGCGAGACCCGCCCGCACCGCAGTCTCGGTCCACGTGGGCAGGCTGCCCGGGTCAAGGACGACCAACGGGGCACCGGTGAAGCTCGCTGCCGAGCGGGCATCCGCGGGCAGGTCACCCTTGCCGAAGAGCCAGGCGGTGATCTGCTCCGCGGTGGCCAGGCCCGACTCGCCGTGGACGTAGCGGGTCAGCTCCTCGGCGAGTCTCCGCTGGGCACGGCGCTCGCCTGGGACGGTGGCGGTCACCTCCTCAAGTTCGGCGATCTCCGCGCGGCTGAGGAAAGTCATCCGGCGCAGGAGGTTGATCACGTCAGCGTCGGGCACGTTGATGAAGTACTGGTAGAACGCGAACGGTGAGGTGAGCTTCTCGCCGAGCCACACCGCGCCCTCTTCGCTCTTGCCGAATTTCTTGCCGTCCGAGCGCAGGATCAGTGGCGAAGTGAGGCCGAAGGAGCGGGGACGGCCGGTCTTCCTGATTAGTTCAAGGCCTGCGGTGATATTGCCCCACTGGTCGCTGCCGCCGATCTGCAGGGTGCAGCCATACCGGTCGTTGAGAGTGGCGAAATCGAGAGCCTGCAGCAGCATGTAGGAGAACTCGGTGTAGCTGATTCCCGACGTCGTGTCTGCGATGCGATTCGCCACGCTGTCCTTGGCCAGCATGTAATTGATGGTGAAGTACTTGCCGACATCGCGCAGCAGGTCGATGGCACGAATCTGTGACACCCATTCGTAGTTGTCTACGAAAATAGGCGCGGGAACCCCGTCGCTGGCAGGCAACAGGCGCTCGAGCTGGCCGCGGATGTTCGCTGCCCACTCGGCAACCGTCTTGGTCTCCTGCATGGCCCGCTCGTTGGCCTTGCCGCTGGGATCGCCGATCAGACCGGTGCCGCCGCCGGAAAGGGCAATCACCTGGTGGCCGCGCAGCTGGAAACGGCGTTGGGTGACGACCATCTGCAGGTTACCCAGGTGCAGGCTGGTCGCGGTGGGGTCGTAGCCGCAGTAGAGGGTGGTCGGTTCGCGCAGCATTTCTCGAATCGCCTGCTCGTCACTGACGTCGGCGACCAGGCCGCGCCAGACGAGCTCGTCGAACAGGTCTTCACTCGAAGAAACGCCGACGGATTCCGCGCTTTCCATGCCTCTCCACACCTATAAGTCAGAAGGGTAGATAACTTAGGGAAGTCTATCACGGCGCGTGACCCGTTTTTCCTAAGCTCTTGACTGTAGAGTGCCAAATTGGTACGATTTGACATCTTCGTTCGCGGCAGGAATCGAGGCGCCATGTCACCCCTCGCTCGTTTCACCGCCATTCTGCGCAGCTACACCAAGACGAGAAGATCGACCCGTGTAAGGGTCACTTCGGCCGGGTCCCGTTACCTTAGCTGATCCAGCCCAGCCTAAATTCAGGCCGTGGGCGACGAGGCCCGTGGACCACTGGTTTCGACAGGGTAAACCTCGGGAGAGGATGCCCGCCTACGACCCTTTCTGGCCACCAGCGTGCAGGCCGCGGATCGCGGGTGCTTGTAGAGCGCTGATCCGGTCCAGCGTCCCGTCGGCCACGAGGAGATCGTCCGACCCGGTGGTGAGGTCGGCTGTCGCGAGTACCCGTCGACGCCGACGGCGGGGCGAGACCGAGCCTGGCGGGACTGCTGGCCCTCGGTCGTTATTCCCAGGCTTCTCTCCGCAGCTCGACGTTACTTCGGTCGGGTCGGCGGATTCTTTCTTTGCTTGCTCGACGTCAGATGATTGTGGGCCTGCTCGCGGCGGCATCGCTCGTCGTCAACGCGAATGTGGCTTGGTTGTGGTCACGTTGGAAGCTTGATGGGTGCGGCCCGTTTCGCGGGCTAACGTGGATCATCCCCATCGATGGGGCGGCCCCGCCCGGTGTTAGCGCACCGGAACGGGGCCTCGATCCGAACCCTGCACCACCAGGAGTCCGTACCGTGACATCCAGCATTCCACATCGCTCCGCCGTTTCCGCGCTCTACTCCCACGTTCGCGTGATCCGGCTCGTCCCGACCGTCGTCTGCGGGCGCGTGGTGTCGGTGCGCGTGCTGCGTTCCGTCCTGCTCGCGATCGCCTACTACCTCGACGCGGTCGACTGGTCGGGCGCGTTCCCGTCGATGTCCACGCTGGCCGCGCGGGCCGAGGTGTCGGTGTCCACCGCCCGGCGCGCGGTGCGTGCCCTGGAGGCGGCCGGCGTCCTGGCCACCGAGCGCGGCGGCGGTCGCAGGTCGAACCGGTACCGGCTGGTCCGTCCGCCGGCCCCGGCGGCCGCGGCGGCGGGATCGGTGGCGGGATCGACGGCAGCCCCGATGTCAGGACCCCAGCCGCCGGTCGAGGACCGAGGTGCCCGGTCACCAGGACCGACGACCTCCCAGGAATCCACCTCGCGTCCTCCCGGGGGGAGAACGCGGCGGCCGTGCCGGCCGGCCGCCGCGTCGAGGCGGGGGCGCATGGTGCCCGAGGACCTGCGCCTGCTCGCGGACGCTCTGGCGGCCCGGGGGCTGCGCGCGTCGTACGCCCTGACCGCGGGGCAGGTCGACGGTGTGCGCGCCGTGCTGGGCCGTGTCGGTGTGGGGGCGATGGTCGCGGCGGCCTACCGGGCACACCGTGCGGCCGATCCGGCCCGCTGGTGGTCGGCCTGGTTGGACATCTGGTCGGGCCTGCACCCTGCACCCGCGCCGCCTGCGCCGGTCACTTCGCCGCCGCCGCCGCCAGCGGCGACGACGGTCGGTGATGCGGCGGTGGGGGCCGCCGCCTGCCGCGCCGCACTCGCCGCGGCCGGCCGTGGTCGGATCGATGGCGACAGGGTTCAGGTCGTGGCGGCCTCGGTGGCGATGCGCAGCTGTTCGGCCTCGACGATCTGACGGGCCAGCTCCTGTTCCGACACGTCCACGGCGTCGGGGGTGCCCTCGGCGACGGCGCTGCGCCGGGCGTAGGCGTCGAACAGCCGCCGCTTCTCGGTGAGGATCTCCCGCATGCGTCGGTCCACCCCGGCGGTGCTGACCAGCCGGTGCACCTGCACGCCGCGGACCTGGCCCATCCGGTGGCACCGGGCGATCGCCTGCTCCTCCAGGGTGGGTTTCACCTGCGGCTCACACAGGATCACCACGGACGCCGCCTGCATGTTCAGGCCGGTGCCCCCGGCCGCGATCTGGCTGACCAGCACCGCCGGACCGCCGACGGAGCCGAACTCGTCGACGATGCGCTGCCGCGCGGTCGCCGGCGTGCCGCCGTCGAGGGGGCCGATGACCGTCACCACGTCGCCGAGCTCGGCCCTGACCGCCTGGTCCACCACCGCCAGGACCTCCCGGAAGTAGGAGAAGACGACCACCTTGCGTCGGTTGGACGCCGCCTCGGCCACGATGTCGAGCAGTCGCCGCAGCTTGCCGACCTGGCCGACGGGGGTTCCCGGGGCAGGGTAGGCGGCGCGGCGCATGGCCATGAAGTTGCCGGCGAACACGGCGTGCCGGTAGGCCCGCTCCTCGTCCGGGCCGAAGTCCTCGGCCTCCTCGACCTCGATCAGCTCGGGCAGCTCGGAGAGCACGTCGTCGATGTTGCGACGCAGGTAGGCCGGAGCCACCGCGTGCCGGAACGCCTCGGCGGCCATCCGCAGCGGTCCGGTGCCCGGGTCGGTCGTCAGGTCCGGTTGCAGGTAGCCGACGAGGGCGCGGAAGTCCTCCACCCGGTTCTCCATCGGTGTTCCGGTGAGGAACAGCACCCGCCCGGCCCGGTCGGCGAGCCCGCGCACCGCCCGCGAGCGCAGGGCCCGCGGGTTCTTGATGTAGTGGGCCTCGTCGACGACCAGCATCCCGATCCGGACGTCGGCCGGAACCTCCAGGGACCTCGCCACGTCGAAGGTGGTCACCGCGACGCCGCCCTCGCGCGTCCAGCGACGCAGCTCACCGGCGCGATCCGGCCCGTGCAGGCGACGGGGGATGAGCGTGCTGCGGGCCTCGACCTCGCGCATCCAGTTGACCAGGACGGCAGCCGGCGCGACCACGAGGAAATGGGTGGCGCCGAGCGTACGAAGGTGCGCCAGCGCGGCGATGGCCTGGATCGTCTTGCCCAGCCCCATCTCGTCGCCGATGACCACCCGTCGCTGGACGAGCGCGAACCGCGCGCCGAACGCCTGGTAGCCGCGCAGCGCGACCCGGCGGTACGACTCGTCGAGCTGCTGGGCCCGCACCCGCTCGGCGATCTCGGCCGGCAGGCCGCCTTCGGCCGCGGCGACATCCAGCCCGAGATCGACGATCTGGCCGAGCAGGCCGTAGTACTCGGGGGCCCGCCGCTCGAAGTCCTTCCACACGGCGTCCGGTTCGACCGGTGCGTCCACCAGGTCGCCCGCGGAGCGCAGCGGTCCGACGATCTCGTTCGGTCCGGTGAACGTCACCAGGCCGGTCCCGGTTGCCTGCCCGAGCAGCTCGTCGATGCGGCTGACCGCCGCGACCGCTCGTTCCCGCGCGGACGGGCTGGCGAACAGGTTCCGCAGCCGCCCCCGTGCGGGGGCGGCCTCGTGGATCCGGGCGGGTAGTTCCTCGGCGAGGACGGCTACAGCGTCGCCGGCGCGTGCCTGGGCGAGGGTGTGCTCGACGCGGTCGAGCCGATGCAGCGCGACGAGCAGGTCGGTGCTGTACGGGTTGGCTGGGTCGAGCTCGATGCGGATCCGGATGCTGTCCTCGACGGCGGCGGCGAGCTGCCGGGCGGCGGCGACGATCTGCGTGACCGACCGTTCCCCGAGACCGGCGACGCGGGGAGCCGGGGCCGGGCCGGCATCGAAGACGTTCAGGACGTCCTGCACGCTGTGGAACCCGGCGGTCTCCAGCGGCCCCAGGCGCACCCGCTCGCCGGTGACCTCCCGCAGCCGGGCCACAGGCATGTTCGCCAGATCGCGCCGGACCATCTGGCCGCGCAGCGCCGCGAACCGCTGCTCGACCTCCCCGCGGATCCGCCGCCTGCCCTCCTCGACGGCCTGGGCGCCGGCGCGCAGGGTCTCGGTCCGCCCCAGCAGCGCGCGGACCGCCCGCCGGTCCGCGGGATCGGTCCCCATCAGAACCACCTGCGCCGTGACCGGCGTGTCGGGGGCTGGAACGCAGACGTGGGCTCAGGAGACAGCGGCGGGGCCGTTGTCCGCGGGCGCGGCGTGGACGGCGTGATCGGCGCGGGTGGCACGGCGGGAAGGCGTACGCCAGCGCGGGTCGCGAGGCCTGCCGGGACGACGAGGGCCACTGCCTCCACGACCGGTTCGGGCTGGTCGAGATGCAGGTCCGCCTCGATGTCGGCAAGTCGGCGGTCCAACCGGTATTCCAGATTCTCCGCGCGCTGGCGCGCCGTCGCCGGGCTGATGCGGCCCTCACGGGAGGCGGGTGTCACCACGTCGCCGCCCGTCCGAGTGCCCCTTCTCCGCTGCGGGCCCGGATCATCGGCCCGCCACGCCCGCCACTTCTCGATCTCGGCTCCCAGCCGGTCGGCGACCAGCCGCCTCGTCCGTTCCGCGGGTGCCTGCACCCGCGCCCGCACCTCGTCCAGATGAGCGGGCAGGAGGTGGTCGAACGCCCAGGTCCGCACCACCTCCGCCGGCGGTTCACGCAGCCAGGACGCGGCGTCCCGGCCGGGGACGGCGAGCGCCGCGGCGCGCACTGCGTCCACCGGGCCCACCGCACTCAGGCCCACCGCACCCGAACCTAGGGCTGTCCCCACGACCGCGGCGTCACGCAGTTCCAGATACCGCAGGTACGGCGCGGGTTCCCGGACCGACGCCGTGCCGTCCGGGAACAGCTCCACCACCGTCAACCGGCGCGACACCACGCCAGCCGGCTGATGACCGTCCCGGATCTCGGCGCTGACGATGGCGAGCAGCCGCGGAACGTCGCCCGGATCCGCCGGGTCGACGAACACGGTTCCGCCCCGCAGCACGTCGCGTGCCCGCCGCAGGACCCCGTCGGCGACCGCTTCGACGAGGGGATGCGACGGTTCGAGCAGCTCGGCGGCGTCCGACCGCGTACTGCCTTCTGACCGCGCAGTGCCTTCCGACCGCGCGGAGCGGCCGGATGGCCCGGCGGGCCCGCCGCGCCCGGTACCGAAGGTGACCCGCCGGTAGGCGGGATGCACGACACGCCGGCCGGGAGACCCGCCGGCGTCCTGACCGGTGTGCGTCGTACGGGTGTCCCGCAGCGCGGGCGGGACGTTGAGGACCTGATACAGGCCGGGCTCCCGTGGCTCGACGCGACCACCCAGGGCGGGGAAGGCTGCGAGGAAGAACTCCCGCACGTCCACCGGCGCCAGCCCGTGTCTCGTGGCCGCGTCGTGCCGGCGCCGCAGCTCGTCGACCTGCGCGGCGGCCAGGATGTCCGTGTGCAGGGCCCGCTCGTCGAGCAGCTCCGCGAGTCCGATGCCAACCGCCTCGTCGATGATCTCGTGCAGCCTGCCCCGGACGTCCGGGCTGTCGCCGTAACGGATCGCCTCGATGAGCAGGTCCCGCAGCGGCCGGTCGGCGAACGCCTGGCCGAGGACGTCGAAGACTTTCCCGGAGTAGGCCTCGTGCTGCTGCTCGATCTTCTCCAGCAACCGATGGAACACGTCGCCCTCGCGGGTGTCGGTGGCCACCAGGTTCCACAGGTGGCACACCTCGCCCTGCCCGATGCGGTGGATGCGGCCGAACCGCTGCTCGATCCGGTTCGGGTTCCACGGCAGGTCGTAGTTGACCATCAGGTGCGCCACCTGGAGGTTCACGCCCTCACCGGCGGCGTCCGTGGCGACGAGGACGCGGGCCCGTGGGTCGGAGGTGAAACGCCGCTGGGCCGCGAGGCGGCGCTCGCGGGGGAGCCCACCGTGGATGAATTCCACCGTGGCCGTCTCGCCGAGCAGCGCAGTGATCCGCTCGACCAGGTAGGACTGGGTGTCCCGGTGCTCGGTGAAAAGGATGATCTTGCCGAGCTGGCCGGACTCGTCCCGGGTGCGTAGGTCGTCCCGCAGGATCGTCCGCAGCTCCGACCACTTGCGGTCGGTATCGGCCGACCGTACTCGGCGGGCCATGCCCACCAGGTGATCCAGCGTCGAGATCTCCGCCTGGAGCTCCTCGCGGGTCCGGGCCGCCGTGGCCGCGTCGGTCACCTCCTCCTCCAGCCCGACGAGGTCGCCGAAGGTCATGCTGTTCTGAGCCGCGGTGTCGGAACCGCTCGGGCCGGGATCGTCCAGCTCGGACAGGATGTCGTCGAGCGCGCCGTCCACCCCGCCGCTGCGCACGCCGCCGTTCCACAGCCCGGCGAGCGCGCGCTCGACGTGGTCCGCCAGCCGGCCATCGCCGCGACCGCCGTTCCCGCCATCGCTGTCGGCCAGCTGCTGGCGCAGGCGCTCGCGCCGCCGTTCGAGACTGCGCAGGATCGCCTCGGGGCTGGAGGCCAGCCGCCGTTGCAGGATCGTCAGCGCGAAGCCGACCGTGTTGCCGCGCTGCACCTCGCCGCTGGCGCGCAGCCGGTCCGCACGCCCCATCTCGTGGCGCACATAGTCGGTGACCGCCTCGTACAGCTCCCGCTCGGCCGGGGAGAGCTGGTAGGGCACGGTGTACGCGCGACGCTCGGGGAACAGCGGCCGGCCGTCCAGCGTGCGCAGGTCCTCCTTGAGGAACCTGCGCATCAGACCGGTGGTGTCCGCGGCCCCGCCGTCGGCGGCGGTGAAGTTCCCCTCGAACCGGTCCGGATCCAGCAGTGCCAGGAAGGCGTGGAAGTCCTCGTGCCGGCCCGCGTGCGGCGTCGCCGTCATCAGCAGCAGGTGGCGGGTGCGCTCCCTGAGTAGAACACCGAGCTCGTAACGTCGAGTGGTCCGCAGCTCGTAGCCTGAATAGTGCGCGGACATGCGGTGCGCCTCGTCGACGATGACCAGATCCCATTCGCTGGCCTCCCGCAGCCGGGTGAGCAGGTCGTTGTTTCTGCTCAGATGGTCCATGCGGGCGAGAAGGAGAGGATGGCGCTCGAAGACGTCGCTGCCGGGCGTCGCGGCCAGGTCCGTACTGAGCCGTTCGAACACGAGCCCGAACCGCTCCCGTAGCTCGCTCTGCCACTGGTCGATCAGCGAGCCCGGGACGACGATCAGGCAGCGCGCGACGTCCTCCCGCAGCATCATCTCCTTGAGGTAGAGCCCGGCGGTGATGGTCTTGCCCGCGCCGGGGTCGTCGGCGAGCAGGAACCGCAGCGGCGAGCGGGGCAGCAACTCGTCGTAGACGGCCAGCAGCTGGTGCGGCAGTGGTTGCAGGGCCGACGTCGCCACCGCGGGCATGTCCGCGAAGAGCGTCGACCGTCGGATCCGAAGGGCCTCGGCGGCGACGCGCCAGTTCTGCGGGTCGGCGCGGAAGGGGCCCGACCCGGTCACCCGCGCGAGATCGGCCTCGCGGGAGCGCGGCAGAACCGACTTGTGGATCGTTCCGTCATCGCGCCGGTAGTCGACGAGCACCGCATTGCTGCCGGCCGGACGGACGGCGGTGACCACCACCGCCTCGTCATGGACGATCCCGGTGACGCGCCACCCGGGGCAGAGATCCTCCAGCGATATCCCCGCAGGTACGTGGCCATTTCCGTCCGCCTTCATCCAGCCCCCCGCCGCCCGACCGTGAACGTATGGCGCAGTCAACTTTATGCACAATGGAGGCTGGCGCGGAAAAGGCGGCCGCCGGTGGAGGCGCTGCGCCGAGCGGGCCGCGGGCGCTGCCCTGGCCGCCGTCGGTGAACAGCGCACAGGCTGGGTTGTGGATGCCACCGCGCAGATATGGTGCCAGATGGACGCCCGATGGCCAGCCCTTGACCTGGTTCAGAAACTCGGGGCGCTGGTCAGGAAAACCGAACGCCGCGCCCTCCCGGCGGCCGATGTATGACGCAGCTGCGCGATCCCATCGCGCCCGGTCCACACAGGCAGGATCCCCACGGCCCGACCGCGGCTGTGGGCACGCAGGCTCCGGGCTGGAAGGCACGGAGGACCGAACACCGGAAACGGCACCTGCGACACGTCCCCGTGGCTGAACCTCGCCGGCAGCGCCAGGGTCTCACCGGGCGGGGCGACACCTCTCTGGGGTACCCCTCCGCCAACTTGTCGTGATGCGCGTCACTTTCGTGTCACGATCGTGGGGCGTCCTACCCGACGGTGAGGAGACGGCGATGCGCAGCACGATGCAGGAGATGCCTCTCGGGATCAGCCAGCTGCTGGCCCACGGCTGCTCGGTCCACGGCGCGCGGCGGGTCTTCAGCGCCTCGCCCTCCGGCATCACCGAGACAACCTTCGCCGAGGTCGGCGCGAACGCCGCGCGACTCGCGCACGCCCTGACCGGCCTGGGGATCGGCCCTGGCGACCTGGTCGCCACGTTCATGTGGAACAGCAGCCGTCATCTCGAGGCGTACTACGGCGTCCCGTCGATGGGATGCGTCGTGCACCCGCTGAACATCCGGCTGCCCGGTCATCAGGTCGTGCAGGTCGCCAACCACGCGCGGGACAGGGCGATCCTCATCGACGCCTCCCTGCTGCCGCTGCTGACTCCGCTGGTAGGCCGGCTGGAGTCCGTCGAGCACCTGATCGTCGACGGCGCGGGGGAGGGCGCGCTGGCCGCGCTGCGGGCGGAGATCGGACCGGCGGTCGCGGTGCACGACCTCGACACGCTGCTGACGGGGCGGCCGGCGAGCTACGACTGGCCCGAGCTGGACGAGTACACCGCGGCGGCCGTCTGCTACTCCAGCGGCACGACCGGCGAGCCCAAGGGCGTCGCCTACAGCCACCGTTCGATCTATCTGCACGCTCTCGGCGGGTCCATGATGGACGTCCTGCGGGCGTCCGCGCAGGATCGGACGCTCTGCGTCGTTCCGCAGTTCCACGTGCTGGCCTGGGGCGTCCCGTACTCCGCGTTCCTGACCGGGACCGAACTCGTGATGCCGGGCCCGCGGCTCGCGCCCGGTCCGCTGGCCGAGGTCATCACCGCGACGCGTCCGACCCGGGGGGTGGGGGTGCCGACGATCTGGGCGGGGCTGCTCGAACACGTCCAGGCGAACGGGGTCGACATCTCCTGCATGGCCGAGGCGATCGTCGGTGGCGCGACCTGCCCGCCGGCGCTGTTCGACGCCTACGACCGCCTCGGTGTGACCCTCGTGCACGGCTGGGGGATGACCGAGACCTCTCCTATGGGAACCGTCGCCCGCCCGCCCGCGGGGCTGAGCGCGGAGCAGGCCCGTTCGTACCGCCTGAGCCAGGGCCGTTTCATCGGGCCGGTGCAGGCGCGCCTGATCGGCTCGGACGGCCGGCAGCTGCCCTGGGACGGAAGCAGCGCGGGCGAGCTGGAGGTCCGCGGGCCGTGGATCACCGCCCGCTATATCGGTGACGAACCGGGCCAGGAGTCCGCCGAGTCGTTCCACGACGGCTGGCTGCGCACCGGCGACGTCGGCACGATCACCCCTGACGGCTTTCTCACCCTGACTGACCGGGCCAAGGACGTCATCAAGTCCGGCGGCGAGTGGATCTCGTCGGTGGAGCTGGAGGGCCATCTGATGAGCCATCCGGCGGTGCTGGAGGCAGCGGTGATCGGGGTCGCCGACGAGCGCTGGGGTGAGCGTCCGCTGGCCTGCGTGGTCGTGCGGGAGAACGCGACGGTCGATTTCGAGGAGCTGCGGGACCACCTCGACGGCAGGGTGGCCCGCTGGCAGCGGCCCGAGCGCTGGGTCGTCATCCCGGAGGTGCCGAAGACCTCGGTCGGCAAGTACGACAAGAAGCGCCTGCGCGCCGCGTACGCGGCGGGTGAGCTGACGCCGCAACTGGTGCACGGCTGAACAGCTCCTGCCGCACGGGGCTCCCCCGACGGTGTTCACCCACCCGTCGGCAGAGCTGCCACCATTGCTGAACCGCCCCGGGTTCTTCAGAGGCCGGGGCGGTTCACACACCACTGTCGAGCGCGCCATCCTGGGGATGGCGGCGGCACTGGCTGGGGCTGCGATGCTCGCCGCCCCGAGGCGGGTTCCAACTAAAGTCGATCTACAACTTAGAAATCCGCGTCGTGTTCCGCAGTCACAGCCTGCTGGACGACGAAGCCGTGGCCTGGCTGTCCACCGTCGACACCGCGGCTCTCACCGATCAGCAGCGGCTCGGTCTCGCCTTCCCGCATCGCAACACGACGATCACCAACCAGCAGTACCGGAGTCTCACCGGATGCGACCCGGTGACCGCGTCCAGGGAACTCACCGGCATGGCCGCTGCCGGTCTGCTGGAGAAGACCCGCGATCGCCGCTGGACGTTCTGGCGCCTTGCCGACAACTTCGCCACAGGTGACACAGGCGAAAGTCGACGCCTCCAGCCAGAGCTCTGGCCAGGCCCGGTCGATGTGGTGGGCTCCGCAGGCATCCGGCCAGCACTACGACGAGACCGTTCCGCGGAGATCCGGACCCTGCTCGCGGACGGCCCGCGCACCACGGGCGAGATCGCGCACGCTCTGAGGCTGACGTCCCAGGGCGCGCTGCGCTGGCTGCACCACGAGAGGTACGAGCGCAGCTTCAGGACGACATGCCTTCGGCACGGCCATGCGGTTCGGTATCAGGTTGTCGGTGGCGACCGCTAACGTCCTTGCCGATGCGGACCATCTCGGGCAGGCGGGGGAGTCGTGGGTAAGTACGACGGGCTGCGGGACTATCTGGCGGGTCTTCCGGCCCATGTGACGGCCGAGGCCCTGAGCTTCGAGGCGGTGGAGAAGCTGGTGGGCGAGCTGCCGCCGTCCGCGCGGCGACCCTCGAACTTTTGGGCGAACAACTCGCACACGCAGGCGATCGCCTGGCGCGATGCCGGCTGGCACGTCGACTCGGTGCGTCTGGACGCCGGTCGGGTTGTCTTTGTCCGGGGAACCAGGGGCGGCACCCAGGCCGCCCGAAAGGCGGCGAAAGCCGCAGCGGCTAGGGCGGAGGTGATCGGGGGAGACGGAACAGGCGGCTGAGGCCGGTTCGGGGCCGTCTCAGCGGCTGGCGAGGAACGTGCGCCCGGCGTCCGTCAGTACGAGCTGCTCGGTACCCGTGACCACATCGGCCGTGCGGTCGAGTAGGTCGAGATTCGCCAGGTCGAGGATGAATCCGTAGATCTCCAGATGCCGGTTCACCCACGCCTTGTGCTCGCGCGTACGGCCATCGTGGCACGGTGGTCCGGGGTTCAGCTCGGCCCAGACGTCGAAGGTGTTGCGTGCCTCCGGCTCGGCGAGCAGGCGAAGGATCCTTACGTGGTCGTCCGCGCGCGCCCGGCCCTCGTCTTCCCCGACCTCGATCTTCCGGTGCCGGTCGGTGCGGGTGCCAGGGCTGGTCCGGTCCGCCAGCCACGCCTCGAAGGTGCTCAGTCGCCACCGTGGCCGACTGGGCGCCGATGCGTCATCGGGGTCGGGCAGCCGCCCCTGGCTTCGGTACTTGTGCAGCGTGGACGGGGCCAGGTGCGCCCGCCTCGCCATCTCCCGGTAGCTGATCAGAGGGTCGTCCTCTGCCGTGGCTGGACCGTGATGCTCGGCGTCGCTCAGCATCTCAATCATGGGCAAACCGTACCGCCGGATCCGGCTTCATTTGCTTGCAGAAAGTGGCCTCGGTGAGGTCCTTTGTTCGCGATCGGGTCGCACGGTCACCGGCGAGTTCCTGTGGGTTCGGTGATCTGTCGGACCTGCGTGGGATCGTGCCCTTACGTCAAGCGGAGGGACGGTGTAGTCTGTGAACTCGGTACACAGCTTCGGCCTGGTGCGGGGATGCGCCGGCCCGGCTGCTTCGAGGGGGGATGAGCCGTGGTGACGCAGGACGGTCAGGACGCGCTGTTTCCCCCGGAGAAGGGCGCCTCGCCCTCGCTCACCGGATCGGGGGGTGTGAGCGCGGGCGGCGCCGGTACCTCGGACGGCCCATCGCCGACGGAGATCCTGGACAAGCCGGTGGAGTTCATCCCGGCGACGTCCTACGAGGTCCGGGACGCCTTCGAGGATCTCGTCCGCCGCGACCTGCTCGGGCCCTGGGACGGCGAGCACGAGGTGTTCCACCCCCGGGCGATGGGCCCGCGGGAGCGGTACCTGGTAGGCATGCTCGGCCCGAAGCCCGCGCCGCGCGGCGCCCGGGAGGCGGCGGCCGCCGACACGGTGGCCGACACCGAGACGGCCGTGCAGGGCGGCGCCGACACCGACCTGCCCGAGATCCTCACCCCGCAGAACCGTGGCCGGATCTGGGCCTCGTCGATGGGGCTGTCGTTCGCCGTCCCGGCCGGCCCCGACGGCGCGGCGGTCGACGTCGTCGCTGTCACGGCTGCCTGGGGGCAGTACGTCAAGCGGGAGACCGAGGACGACGAGGGGCACAAGCGCACCGTCTGGGCCCGCGAGCCGGTGGTGCACGCGAACCGCGAGATCCGCCTCGACGGCTCACTCGGCGCCGACACGTACCGCGTACCGCTGGCCGGCGACGACAGGACAGGGGTCTTCCTCGCTGTCGTCCTGCGCGAGCGGTCGGGCCGGCGGATCGTCGAACTGACCCTCGTCAACAGCCAGCCCGAGCCGCCGTCGGGCGCCGACACGGCCTGGCTGTTCCAGCCCCGGCTCACCGTGACCGCGCTCGACGGCGCCAGCCCAGTCTTCCTGCCCATCGACGATCCCGAGGACGGCGTCGCGGCCGACCACGAGGACCACGAGGAGCTGCACCTGCGGCTGCTCTACCGGGGGGAGCGGCGGTACGCGAACGGTCGCAACGTCGCGGTGCACCCCGACGTCCGGCCCGGCGAGCGTTGCGCCCACCGGCTGGAGACGACCTGGCTGCCTACCTATGACGTCCCGTCAACCATCGCGCCCGCCGGCCCGAACACCCCGTTGGAGGGCGTCGAGCTGTCCATGGACGCCTTGGCCGTCGCGGATGCCGCGGCCCTGAGCCGTGGGCTCACGCCGCTCGTCGACGGCTACGACGCCTGGCTCGGTGACCGCGAGAAGCAGGTGCCGAGCCTGCCGGAGCGGCTGCGGCCCGCCGCGCACACGGCCATCGGCGAGGCCCGGGTGGCCGCGGGCCGCATCCGCGCCGGAATCGCCCTGCTCACCGATCCCAGCCAGCCCCACCACGACCAGGCGCTCGCCGCGTTCCGGTTCGCCAACCGGGCGATGGCGGCCCAGCGCCGGCACACCGCCATCGCCCGGCTGCGCGACGAGCACGGCCTGGGCTACCCGGAGGCGACCGCCAAGGTCGAGGCCGAGGGGGCCAGGGCGGCGTCCTGGCGGCCGTTCCAGCTCGGGTTCGTGCTGCTCAACCTGCCGGCGCTGACCGACCCGGCGCACCCGGAGCGGGCCGCCGACGCCAGTGCCGTCGTCGACCTGCTGTTCTTCCCGACCGGTGGTGGCAAGACGGAGGCCTACCTGGGGCTGACCGCCTACACCTTCGCGATCCGCCGGCTGCAGGGCACGGTCGGCACCGGGCTGGACGCCCGCTCCGGTGAGGCCGGGGTCGCCGTTCTCATGCGCTACACCCTGCGGCTGCTCACCGCCCAGCAGTTCCAGCGGGCGGCGGCCCTGGTCTGCGCGGCCGAGGTGCTGCGCCGCGGCGACGAGGCCACCTGGGGCGCGGAGCCGTTCCGGATCGGGCTGTGGGTCGGCGGCGGAGTCTCCCCGAACCGATTCGAGGAGGCCCGCGACCAGATCAGCGAGGCCCGCGAGGCGGGGAACGGCAAGCGGGCCAACGTCCTGCAGACACTGAGCTGCCCGTGGTGCGGCACGGCGCTCGCCGCCCACACCGACGCCCACGTCGACGAGGACACCCGCCGGGTCCTGCTCTACTGCTCGAACGGCGAAGGGGCCGACGCCTGCCCGTTCTCCCGCCGGCTCTCCCCCGGGGAGGGCCTGCCGGTCCTCACGGTCGACGAGGAGATCTACCGGTACGCCCCCAGCCTCGTCATCGCCACCGTCGACAAGCTCGCCCAGCTGCCCTGGCGCGGTGAGGCCGGCATCCTGTTCGGCCGGGTGCGCCAGCGCTGCCCCCGGCACGGCTACCGCCACGACGACCTCGACGCCCGCACCGGCTGCGGGGCCAGCCACCAGCGCCGCGGCGACCTGCCGAAGGTGACCAGCGAGCCGGTGCGCCGGCTGCGCCCACCCGATCTGATCATCCAGGACGAGCTGCACCTCATCTCCGGCGCGCTCGGAACCACCGTCGGCCTGTTCGAAAGCGCCGTCGACGAGCTGTGCTCCTGGCCCGTCCCCGTCCCGGTTCCTGCCGGTGCGGCGGGCGGCGGCGCGACGGGTGCCGCCGGCGGCACGACGCTCACCGGGCCGAAGATCGTCGCCTCCACCGCCACCACCAAGCGGGCCCGCGACCAGGTTCTCGGCGTGTTCGGCCGGCGGCTGGCCGTCTTCCCGCCGCAGGTCATCGACGTCACCGACACGTTCTTCTCCCGCCAGGTCCCCGTCAGCCCCGCCAACCCGGGCCGGCGCTACCTCGGGGTGTGCGCCCACGGCACCCGGATGAAGTCCGCGGAGATCCGGCTCGCCGAGATCCTGCTCCTCGCCGGGCAGACCCTCTTCGACCGTCACGGCGAGGCCGCGGAGCCGTACCAGACCCTCGTCGGCTACTTCAACGCCACCCGGGAACTCGCCGGCATGCGCCGTTACCTCGACGACGACGTCACCACCCGGGTGCGCACCCACGGCACCCGCAAGGGGCTGTCCAACCGCATCGTCCCGTCCTCCGGCATGCTCACCATCTCCGAGCTCACCTCCCGGGTGTCCTCGGCGGACATCAGCGACGTGCTGAAGCGGCTGGAGATCGCCTTCGACCCCGAGATCGACACCTCCGCCCGCCGGCAGGCGATCGCCGACAACTTCCGGGACGTGTACCGCGCCCGGGACAGCCGGATCCGCGAACGGCCCGCCGCCCATCCGGTGGCCGAGCGGTCTCGGGCCCGCCAGGACCGGATACCCGTCGACGTGGTCCTCGCGACCTCGATGCTGCAGGTCGGTGTCGACGTCTCCCGGTTCGGGCTGATGGCCGTCATCGGGCAGCCGAAGAACACCGCGGAGTACATCCAGGCGTCGTCGCGAGTCGGCCGCGACGCCGCCCGGCCCGGCCTCGTCGTCACCCTCTACAACTGGGCGCGGCCCCGCGACCTCGCCCACTACGAGGACTTCGAGCCCTACCACGCCAGCTTCTACCGGCAGGTCGAGGCGCTGTCGGTCACCCCGTTCACCCGGCGCTCGCTCGACCGCACCGCCACCGGCGCGTTCGTCGCCGCGCTACGCCATCTCGACGACGCGAACACCCGCAACGCCGACGCGCACGACGTCGACCTCGCCGGCCCCGTCGCCACCGGGCTGATCAACCGGCTGCTGGCCCGGGCGGAGGCCGTCGCCGGCCCGCGCGGCCAGGAGTACCTCGGCGAGCGGCTGCGGGAACTCGTCGACCGCTGGCAGCTGATGAGGACAGGGCAGACCCGGCTGGGCTACCGAAAGGGAGGTGGGCCGCAGAAGGTCACCGGCCTGCTGGAGCCGGCCGGCAACGGTCGCTGGGAGGTCCTCACCGTCGCGCAGTCGATGCGGGAGACCGAACACGAGATCAGCCTTCTCGTCCCCAAAGCGGACGAGCTTTACAGCCCCGCCTACGGGGAGCCGGGATGGAGCTTCGGGGCCCCGCCGGACACCGACGCTGATGCCGACCAGGACGACCAGGACGAGGACGCTCCGGTCGGCGACGAACTAGGGGAGACCCGGCTGGGCCCGGGGCGGACCCGGCAGGGGAGGGGCGCCTGATGCCCGCGAAGTACTACAGGCGCGTCGGCGCGGTCCGGCCGAGCCATCTGATGTTCACCAGCGGGGTCGGTGCGCTCGTCGACCTCCCGAGCTTCTCCGCGCTGATCCGCGGACTCGACGACTGGGACTACCGCAACGTCCCCGAGTACGAGCCGATCCCCGAGCCCCGGTTGCTCGCTGCCGTGCGGCGGGTGTTCGACCGTTCCGTCACCGAGCTGCGGCCGGCCCCCTGGGCGGAGACCGACCCGGGGGACCGCAGCGGTCAGGCCGACCGCATCGGCGTGCCGACCGTGCCGTTCCCGAACTGGCTGCGCTGCACCGCCTGCAACGAGCTCGACGTGATCGCCTCGCGGACCTTCGCGTTCGAGAACTCGTGGCAGCACCGCCCGCAGGATGCCCGCTTCTTCCACGAAGTGTGCCCCCGCAAGAAGTCCGGCCGCCGGCCGCTGGCCGTGGCTGCCCGCTTTGTTCTCGCCTGCACCGCCGGGCACCTCGACGACTTCCCCTATGTGATGTTCGTGCACCGGGGCGGCGAGTGCGCGAAGGCGAGCCATCCGCGGCTGCGGATGGAGGACCGCGGTGGCAACCTCGGCGCCAACGTCGAGATCCGGTGCGTCAGCTGCGACCAGCGGCGCAACATCCGGGAGGCGATGGGCCGCCGTGGCGCCGAGAACCTGCCCCTTTGCCGGGGCCGTCACCCGCACCTGAGGACATTCACCGACGGCGGCTGCCGCGCCGAATCCCGGCTGTTGGTGGTTGGCGCGTCCAACCAGTGGTTCGCTCAGACGTTGTCGGTGCTGTCCGTTCCCCGCACCGGCGCCAGCGAACTGGCCGCGAAGGTCGAGCAGAACTGGACCGTGTTCGAGCCCATGCTCAACGAGTACATCCTCGCCTACGCCCGCACTCAGCCGGGAGTGCTGCAGCGCGAGTTCACCCGGTGGACCGACACCGAGGTCTGGGCCGCGGTCCAGCGGCACCGGGCGGCGCTCGACGCCGCTCCCGGTGACGGCGCCGAGGCGGGCGACGAACGGGGCTACCCGGATCTGCGCACCCCCGAATGGGAGATCTTCTCCGCGGCGGTGCTTCCGGAGCCCAGCGACGATTTCGCGCTGCGCCGCGACCCGGACGGGGTGCCGCCCCGGCTGGCCCGCTTCTACGCCGACGTCGTGCAGGCCGAACGGCTGCGGGAGGTACGGGCGCTGACCGGGTTCACCCGGCTCGACGCCCCCGACCCGGATGATCCCGACCTCGTCATCCGGGCACCGCTGACCCGTGGGCCGGCGACCTGGGTGCCGGCCAGTGAGGTCCGCGGCGAGGGCATCTTCCTGCGGGTTCCCGAGGAGCTCCTCGGCCCGTGGGCGGCCCGGGTCGCCGACAGCACGGAGATGCGGGAGCACCGCGACGCCTACAGCCGCTTCCGCGTGAACCGCTACTCGGATCGGATCGCCGGCGACTTCGACCCGATGCACGGCTGGCCCGGGGAGCGGTTCCTCGCCCTGCACTCCCTGTCGCACCTGCTGATCCGGACCATCGCGCTGGAATGCGGATACAGCTCGGCCAGCCTGAGCGAGCGGATCTACGCCGGCACCGACGATGATCCCCGCGGCGGCATCCTCATCTACACCGCCGTGCCCGACGCCGAGGGCACCCTGGGTGGGCTGGTGTCCCTCGCCGAACCCGACCAGCTGCTTCGGCTCACCCGGCGGGCCCTGGCCGACGCCCGGCACTGCTCCTCCGACCCGCTGTGCGCCGAACGCCTGCCGTACGCACCCGCCGACTTCCTGCACGGCGCCGCCTGCCACGTCTGCCTGTTCGTCTCCGAGACGACCTGCGAGCGCGGCAACCGGTTCCTCGACCGCCGTTTCGTCGTTCCCCTCGGGGACAGCCAGCAGCACCGGGACCTCGCCCTGTTCGACGAGCTGCCATGAGGGCCGGAGCCTCACGATGATCGGGAAATCCGGTGGGCACGCAGGTGATCGTCCGTGACGGCACCGTCTGAACCGGGCCGGGCGGGCGCTTTCGCCGCGGCGGTCGCCGGCGCCGTGAGCACCCTGGGCCCGGCCCGCCTCGGTGAGCTCGCCGACCGGTTCGGCCCGCGATCGTCCCCACCCGGGACAGCCGTGGGAGAACCCGGGTGGGAGGAGGCGATGATCGCCGCCGTCGCCGGGCCGGCCGCCCGCGACGCCGTCCGGGCGGTCCTGCGCGCCCGCCGGGCCGAGGAGATCGCCCCGGCCGAGGCGGCCGCCTACCTTCACGGGGTCAGCGCCGGCTATGCCCAACGGGCCGCGCAGACACGGGTGGAGTCGGTGTGGAGCGGCCCGAGCAGCCGTGAGGTACCGGTCCGGGCGACCGCCCGGGTGCTCGTGGACCTGGTCGCCGAGGCCACCATGGAGCTGATGCTCATGACCTACGCGGCGCGTCCCTACCCGCCGCTGCTGACCGCGTTGAGCGCCGCGACAGGGCGGGGGGTGGCGGTCAGCGTCGTCGTCGAGACCCTGCAGGGCGCCGGCGGCGGTCTCGCCGGCAGCGAGCCGGCGGCCGCGTTCGCGAGCGTGCGCGGGGTGGACCTGTGGCACTGGCCGACCGCCCGCCGCGGGCACCCCGGTGCCCGGATGCACGCAAAGATCGCTGTCGCCGACCGGCGGGCGCTGCTGGTGTCGAGCGCCAACCTGACCTCCTCGGGGGTCGAGGAGAACATCGAGGCCGGTCTGCTCGTCCGGGGCGGTGCGCCCCCGCGTCGGGCCGCCGAGCACCTTGCCGCGTTGCAGACGAGCGGTGTGCTGACCCGCCTGTTTCCCGGCGCCGAGCCGGCGGCGGGAAACTGAACGATGCCGAGCCGAAGACGGTCCGCCGCGGACGGGGCACCCCGGACCCCGACCGGAACCGACGTCTCCCCGCCGCCCGCCGCCACCGCTACCACCGCTGCCATTGAGGCTGATGGTGGCGACGCCTCGGCCACGGTCAGCGCGTCCGACATCGCCCGCCTCGCCGGGGTGGGCCGCGCGGCGGTCAGCAACTGGCGCCGCCGGTTCGTCGACTTCCCGCAGCCGGTCGGCGGCACCTCCACCAGTCCGCTGTTCGCGCTGACGGCGGTGGAGGGCTGGTTCGACCGGCATGACCGCCCGTTTCGCGTCGAGGTCGGCGACCGGGTCTGGCAGCAGATCCGCGGGACCGTCGACGATCCCCGTCTGGGGGAGCTGGTCGGGCACCTGGGCGGCTTCCTGCTGTACCACCAGCGGGACCGGGACGCGGCAGTCGGCCTGCTCGGGGAGTCCGACGTCGCGGCCGCCCGCCTTCTGGGGCAGGCGATCGAGCAGGCCACGCCGGACCTTCCTGGCGGTTTTCCAACGATCTGGGAGCCGGAGTGGGTGCCGGTAGCCCGGTCCGCCGCACCGGCCGCCGATCGGGACGGACATGGCGCGCTCTTCGAGGTTCTGGGCGTGCGTTATCGGGAGGTGCACTCCCGGCAGGTGGCGGAGACCCCGCCCGCGGTCGCCGAACTGATGGTCGGACTCGCCGGCCTGGGGGAGAGGGCCGGCGAACTCACCGTCCTCGACTCCGCCTGCGGGGTCGGCGGGCTGCTGGAGGCGGCCCGGGCCGCGGGCGTGCGCCGGTTGCTCGGCCAGGACATCGACCCGACGGCAGCCCGGATCACCGCCGCGGGGCTGCTGCTGCACGGCGCCGACGCGCGGATCGTCGCGGCGGACTCCCTGCTGGCGGACGCCCTTGCCGGGGAACGGGCCGATGCCGTGCTGTGCGGGCCGCCGTCCGGCCAGCGATCCTGGGGCTACGAGGAGCTGGTCGACTCACCCTGGTGGATCTATGGGATGCCGCCGCGGAGTGAGCCGGAGCTGGCCTGGGTGCAGCACTGCCTGGCCCACGGCCGGTCCGGAGCACCGGTGCTGGTCATCATGCCGGCCGCGGCCGCGGCCCGGCCCGCCGGGCGGCGGATCAGGGCGAACCTGCTGCGAGCCGGGGCGTTGCGGGCGGTGCTGGGACTGCCACCGGACCTGTTCGGCGCCGGTGCTCCGCCGGATCTGTGGGTGCTGCGCGTGCCCGGCGACGACGTGACCCCCGACCAGGTGCTCATGGGCCTGGCGAGCGCCGAACCGAGCGCGGTCGCGAAGGCCTGGTCGTCGTTCACCAGTTCGGCCCCGGCGGGTGAACCGGCCTCGGCAGGTGAACCAGGCGGGGCGGGTCTGCCGCCCGGCTTCCGGCAGATGCCGGTCGCCGACCTGCTCGACGACGAGGTCGACCTGAACCCGCGGCGCCACGTCCCGGTGTATCCAGACAGTGTTGTCGAACGCGAGTTCCCAGCGGTACGCGAGGAATTCCTGGCCGCGTTGTCGTCGTTGTCCGCGCTGACGTCGAGTATTCCGCCGTCGGACGTGTCGTCGCCGGCCGAGGCGTCCGATTCCACCCTGGAGCCCGCGGCGGCGTCCGAAACGGCCGGCGCGGCACAGCCGGCCTGGGTCACGGTGGGGGAGCTGGCGAAGGGCGGGGCGCTGACGGTGCTGACGGCCCCGTTGCAGACCAGAGCCGACGGCGGCGACCTGCCGTTGCTCACCGCCGCCGACGTGCGGCGCGGCCGGGGAGCGTCCGGTCGGACCGGTGAACTTCCCGGAATGCTGATGCTCCGGTCCGGAGACGTGGTCTGCGTGGTGGCGGCGGGGAGGATCTCAGCCGAGGTGATCGATGAGGCGGGCGCCGTGCTCGGGCCGAAGGTGGGGCTCCTGCGGGTCGATCCCGGCCGCCTCGATCCACATTTTCTGGCGGGCAGCCTGCGTGCCGCGGGCTGTCGGGCGGCCGGGGGACCGGGCGTCGACAACGAGGACGGAGCCAGCCTCCGGTCGGGCGGGACGTTGTCGCGGCCGGACCTGCGCCGGGTCCGGATTCCCACGCTGACACTGGCCGCCCAGCGGGAGCTGGGGGCGGACTTCCGCCGACTCGGACGGCTGGAGAAATCGGTGCGCGAGGCGGCCGAGCTGGGTGAGGAGATCGTCCGGGTCGGTTACCTCGGCGTGGCCGAGGGCCGGCTGCGGGTCGGCGGCGACCCCGATTCTCGATAAATTCCGGATTCTGCCCCGTAGATATTCCTTGGTGTGAGTATGATTTCGAGCCGTCTGATGGGGGAAGGCTGGTCGGGGGTGCGATGGCCGAACGTTGGATGATTGACCGGCGGTACGAGCTGGAGGCTCTGCCACTGGCCAAAGGCGGAATGGGCGAGGTCTGGGTCGGCCGGGATGTGAAACTGGACCGGGAGATCGCCGTCAAGTTCGTCCGTTTTCCCGATGGCCGGCCCGACGACGAGCTCGTTCGCCGTTTCATTCGTGAATCGCGGATCACCGCTCGGCTGGTGCACCCGGGGGTTCCCGCCGTATACGACGCGGGTACCCACGAGAGGCGCCCCTACCTGGTCATGCAGCGGGTGCATGGCATCAGCGTCGCCGATCTCGTCGCCGAGCAGGGAGCGTTGCCGATCGGGTGGGCAGCGGCCATCGCGGCCCAGGCCGCCTCGGTGCTGGCCGTCGCGCACCGGGCATCCCTCGTCCACCGCGATCTCAAGCCGGCCAACCTGATGCTGGAACCGGACGGCACGGTGAAGGTGCTCGATTTCGGCCTCGCGGTCGCGCTCGACCGCACCGATCTGTCGAAGATCACCCTGACCGGGCAGCATCTCGGTAGCCCCGCCTACATGGCCCCGGAGCAGGTGCTCGCCGGAGTCAGCGCGCCGGCCACCGACCTGTACGGGCTGGGCGCGACCCTGTTCGAGATGCTGACCGGCCGGCGGCTGTTCGCCGGGTCGTCGTCCTATTCGGTGATGCATCAGCAGGTGGAGGAGGTCCCGGAGCGGGTGCGCACCCTGCGTGCCGACGTTCCCCCAGGTCTGGACGGACTGGTCGCCGACCTGCTGCGCAAGGCTCCGGAGGAACGCCCGTCGGGTGCGGAAGCGGTGTACGAGGCGCTGATCGGCTGGGTGACAGACCTGGTTCCCCTGCCCGGAATCGTCGACCCCGCGGCGAACAACACGGTGCGGATGTACGACCGGGTCGCCGCCCGTGTGCATCCCCCCGAGCCGGCTTCGCTCGTTCCGGCTCCGCTCGTTCCGGCTCCGTCCGTTCCGGCCTCCGCCGCGCAGGCGCCGCCCGAGCAGGGTCCTGACGGGTCGGGTACTGATGGGTCGGAACCAGCCTCGTCGGACACGATGACCACCTCCGAGTGGAGGTCGTCGTCCTCGGGCGGAATCGGACAGGTCGAGCTTCGCCAGGCCCGGGATGAGGCCCGTTCGCTGGCACGGTCCTCCCGGTATGACCAGGCCACCGTGATCCTGACGGAGGCTGTTGACCGGGCTGGTCGGGCGCTGGGGGCTGACAGTGCCGACGTGCTCGCGCTTCGTCTTGAGCTCGCCGAGCTGTTGTTCGAGGGAGGTGACTTCCGCCGGGCCGTCGGCGAGTACGAGCGACTGGTGGCCGACCTCTCCCGCAGGGACGGTCGGGACAGCGAACGGCTGATGCTCGCGCGTCTGCGAGAGGCGACCTGCCGGGCTCTGATCGGTGAAACACCGCGGGCGCTGGAGCAGCTCGGCGCGCTGCTGCCCGATGAGGCCCGGGCGTTCGGCGCGGACGATCCCCGTGTTCTCGAGCTGCGTCGCCAGATCGGCCTGTTGCAGCTCGGCGCCGGTCATCGGGCGGCCGCGGCCGAGACCCTCGCCGCTCTGCTCGCCGACCTGTTGCGGGTCTGGGGACCGGAGCACCCGATGGTGCCCGTGGTCCGAGAACTGCTTACCAGCGCGGATGCGGCGGCGGCCCGCTGAGCCAGGACGTCCGCGCGGTGCGAGCAGCGAGCCTTGCGCTGATGCCGCTGATGCCGCTGATGCCGCTGATGCCGCTGATGCGAGACGGCGAACTTCGAGGAATCGACGGGAGACGGTGACGTGGCGCGGCTGGGGATCGACAAGGAGTTCCTGCTCGGATTCGCGGCTCTGGAGAAGCAGGTGCAGAATCGGGTGCTCGACGTCTTCGCCAGGTTCGAGCAGGCGACCCACACCGGTCTCCATCTCGAGAAGATCGGAAATGCCAGGGACGACCGCTTCCGCTCGATCCGCATCGACAAATTCTGGCGGGGGATCGTCCTCGCCCCGGACAGCGGCGACACCTACACCCTGCTGAAGGTGTTGCCGCACGACGACGCCTACGCCTGGGCGCAGCGGCGTCGTGCGTCGGTCAATGCCGCGACCGGACGGATCGAGATTCGTGACGTGGTCGCGATTGACGCGACGCTCCCGGAACTCGCCAGGCAGGCCGAGCGGGCCGTGAGCCGGCTGTTCGCTCACGTCGCGGACAAGGACCTGCGCCGGCTCGGCATCGACGAGCAGACGCTGGCCTTCGCCCGCGTGCTGACGGACGTGCGGCAGCTCGAGATGGCGCGCGGCTTCCTCCCCCCGAACCAGTGGGATGCCCTGTTCGGCCTGGCCGCGGGGATGACACCGGAGGAGGTGTGGGCCGAGATCGGGGCCGCGTCCGAGACCGCCCGGGCGTCCTTCGACGCCGATGACGTCGGCGCCGCGGTCGAGCGCAGCGGGGACCGGGTGGTCCTCGTGGACGGGCCGGAGGAACTGCTGGAGGTGTTCCGACACCCGTTCGCCCTGTGGCGGGTGTATCTGCACCCGGCCCAACGTCGTATCGCCCAGGCTCGCTTTGGGGGGCCGGCCCGGGTAACCGGCGGACCTGGCACGGGAAAGACCGTGGTGGCCCTGCACCGGGCGCACGAGCTTGCCCTGCGGGGGGCTGGCCGGGTGCTCGTGACCACCTTCACCTCGACCATGGGCGACTCGCTGGCCGCGGACCTCGACCTGCTGGTACACGAGCCGCTGGTACGCGAGCGGATCACCGTCGCGACAGTGAACAAGCTCGCCTACGATCTCTTCCGGGCCCGGTATCCCCAACCGGCCATCCTGACCGACGTCGAGGAACGGGCGGTGTGGCGCACCGCCGCTCGCGGCCTCGGTCTCTCCTTCTCCGAGAGCTTTCTGTCGGAGGAGTGGCGGCAGGTCATCCTCGCGCAGGAGATCACCACCGAGGCGGAGTACCAGAAGGCACGACGGGTCGGGCGGGGCCGTCCGCTCGGGCCTCGTCAGCGGGCACAGGTGTGGGCCGCCTGGCAGCATTTCGATCGAGATCTTCGCGCCTCCGGCCGCTGGACTCATGAGATGATCTGTGTCGAGGCGGCACGCCTGCTGGAACAGCGGCCACAACGGCCATACCGGCATGTCGTGATCGACGAGGCACAGGACCTCAGCCCGGTGCAGTGGCGCTTCCTGCGGGCGGCGGTCGCGCCAGGCGCGGACGACATCTTCGTCGCTGGCGATGCCCACCAGCGCATTTACCACAACCGCGTGAGCCTGCGGGAACTCGGCATACCGGTGGTCGGCCGGTCTGCGCGGCTGACGGTGAACTATCGGACGACCGCGGAGATCCTCGCCTGGAGCCTGGGCATGCTGCGCGGCGAACCGATCGACGATATGGATGGCGGCCTCGACTCTGTGGCCGGATATCGGTCGGAGATCCATGGGCCCGCCCCCCGGCTACGGGGCTTCGCGACCTGGAACGATGAGATCCGCGAGGCCGCCGAACAGATTCGGGCCTGGACACGGGCTGGCGTGGCGCTGGACGAGATCGGCGTCGCCGTGCGCTCCAACAAGCTCGCCGAGTCCTTTCCGTCCGCCCTGCATCGGCTTGGGATACCAACACGGCTGTTGGCCCGGTCATCCGAGAAAGCGGCGCAGACCGAACAAGCCGTGGGTCCGGCGGTCGTGGTCGGCACCATGCACCGGATGAAGGGGCTGGAGTTCCGGTGCCTGGCGGTTCTTGGCGTCGGCGAGCGCCAGGTTCCCGCCTCGAGCGCGGTAACGCCAGTTGGGGAGGACGAAATCGCGCACGCCCAGGACGTCCAGCGAGAGCGCTGTCTGCTCTTCGTCGCGTGTACCCGGGCGCGGGAGGAGTTGTCGGTCTCCTGGCATGGCCCCCAGAGCCCGTTCCTCGCCCCGTTCGATCCGGCGATCCGCCCCGTGTGATCCGCCCGCGACGGTCGTTCCCAGGTCGTGCTACCGGGGCGCACCTGCGACAGCGGCCGAGAAGGCCAGGGCCGTCCGCGTGCTGGCTCGGCGCGGTCGCCTGGGCCAACGGGCTGGTTCTCCGTAAACGGACTGGTCCTGGCGCCTGTGCCGGACTAGAAACGAGCGATGACCTTGCCGTCGGAGGAGTCGCCGTCCGAGGAGTTGCTGCCGGGCACCCGCCGCGCCTTGCTGCACCGGCTGGCGGTCGGGCAGGCGGAGGGGCGCACGCCCTCGCTGGTCGGCGCGGTCGTGCGCGGCGGCCGGCTGGTCTGGGCCTACGGTCGGAGCATGATCGACGGGCACAGCCCGGACGCCGACGTCCAGTACCGGATCGGCTCGATCACGAAGACCTTTGTCGCGGTGCAGGTCATGCGCCTGCGCGACGAGGGCGTACTGGACCTGGCCGATCCGCTGGACCGTCACCTGCCCGGCACCGCGGCGGGGTCGGGGGCAGGGGCCGGTGCAGGGGCCCTGACGATCGCCCAGCTGCTCGGCCACACCTCGGGCCTCGCGTCCGAGCCGCCCGGTCCCTGGTGGGAACGCACGCCTGGGACGCTGCGGCCACTGCTCGGCGACGTGCTCCACGAGCCGGCGGTACGCCATCCGGCGGGCCGCCGCTTCCACTACTCGAACCCCGGGTTCGCGCTGCTCGGAGCGCTGGTCAGCCGGCTGCGCGGACAACCGTGGGGCGATGCGCTGCACGAGGAGGTGCTGGCGCCGCTCGGCCTGACCCGGACCACGCTTCTCCCACAGGCACCGCACGCCGGCGGCTTCGGGGTGCATCCCTGGGCGGATGTGATGGTGCCCGAGCCGTTGGAGGACACCGGTGTGATGGCGCCGGCGGGTCAGCTCTGGTCGACCGCCGCCGACCTGTCCCGCTGGGCCGCGTTCCTGGCGCAGGGCGACAAGGCCGTTCTGAGCGCCGACACCCTCGCCGAGATGCGCCAGCCCGCCTCCGGCCCCGACGAGGCAGACGACTGGACCACGTCCTACGGGCTCGGCCTGCAACTACGACGACAGAACGGCCGACTGCTGTACGGCCACCTCGGCTCGATGCCAGGGTTCCTGGCCGCCGTCCTGGTGAGTCAGGACGACGACGTCGCCGCGGTCGTCCTGGCGAACGCGACCGCCGGGCCGGAGGTCGAGCTGATCGCCGCCGACCTGATCCGGATCGTCGCCGAGCACGAACCGCGCATCCCGGACCCGTGGCGCCCGCTGCCGGCCGTCGATCCGGAGCTTCTGGCGCTCACCGGCCTGTGGCACTGGGGCCCGTCGCCACACCTGCTGCACCTGCGCGCCGACCGTGGGCTGGAGCTCATCCCGCAGGGCCAGACGGGCCGCGGCGCCCGCTTCCGTGCTGAGGCGGACGGCACCTGGACCGGGCTGGACGGGTACTACGCGGGTGAGACGCTGCGCGTCGTCCGCGCACCGGACGGCGCGGCCAGCCATCTGGACATCGGCACCTTCGTGTTCACCCGCATGCCCTACGGCCCGGCCGCGGACATCCCCGGCGGCCTCGACCCGGGCGGCTGGCGGACATACTGACCCGCGTTCCAGGACCACGGTCCGAGCGTTCGTGCCAGACCGCGGCGGCCAGGCGCACGCGCGGCTCCCACGGTTCCAGGAATGCGGATCAGCGGGCAACGGTGGCTTCGGCCAGTTCGATGACGCCGTGGATGTAGAGGACGACCGCGGCGGTGCTGGCCCAGCACAGCATCGTCGCGACCGCCAGCAGGACACCCACCCGGGTCTGGCGGAGCGGCGGATCGAGCAGGTCACGCACCCGGTCGACGACATGATCGTGGGCGGCCCCGAGCCCGTGGGGATGATCGTGGGCGGCGCCGGGGCGGTGGGGCGGCGCCGCGGGCCGGCCGAGCGCGGCCCGGCCCAGCGCGTGGGCCACCGTGCACGGGTCACCGACCGCGCGGACCGCGGCGGCATCCGCCCACCGCTCGATCGCGTGGTCGACGGCGGGGGCGATCAGTGCCGTCAGGGGGTTGGCCGCGGCGGCGAGGCGGGTCAGCTGGGCGTAGCGGTGGTGGTGGTGACGCAGGTGGGCCTGCTCGTGTGCGAGCAGCGCCCGACGCTGCGGCCCGGTCAGCAGGCGCAGCATGCCGGTGGAGACGACGACGCGTCGGTTGCGGCCCGGAACGGCGTAGGCGTGCGCGGCGGTGTCGTCGATGATCGCCAGTCCGCCCACCGCGGGCAACGCCGCGGCCGCGGCTGTGGTCCGGCGCGCGCCCACCACGACCCGGACGAGGTGGACGCCGGTCCGGCCGAGCAGGATGACCGCCAGCGCCCCTGTGGCCAGGCCGGCCGCGTTGGGAATCGGCAGCGTCGCGCGCAGGGTCGGGGTCGACCAGTCGTGCGGGTGCGCCGCGGGAAAAAGATCAACCGTGCCGAGGTACGCGGACAGCGACAGCATCGTCTCGACGGCCACCGACACCGTCACCGCGAATGTGGTGAGGAGCACGGTCGCCGCCGCCGGCGGGAGGTACCGGGCCGCGCCCGCCGCGGCCCTGCTCCCGGCGAGGCCGACGACAGCCGGAAACAGGGCCAGGGCGAGCAGGAACACCAGAGTGAGCGTCGTCATCTCGGTCTCCGGTTCCGGGTGTCCGGTCCCGGCGGCTTCTCGTCGGGCTCGGGGTGTCGGGCGAGCAGGTCCCGCAGGATCTGTTCGGAGTCCTCGTCCAGGCTGTCGACGAACCGGGACAGCACCGTGGCGCGATCGCCGCCGGCGTCGAGCAGCTTCTGCATCTGGCGCGCGGTGAGCCCGGCCTGGGTTTCGGGCAGGTTGCCGACCAGCTGGTAGGCGTGGGCGCGGCCGCGGGGGGTGCGGGTCAGGGCCTGTTTGGCGTACAGACGTGTCAGAGTCGTCAGGATAGTCGTGTAGGCCAGGTCATCGCCCAGTTCGGCCTGGACCTGCGCCGCGGTCAACGGCCCGTCGGCCGCGGCGAGGCAGGCGACGACCTCGCTCTCCAGGCCCCCGCTCGGGCGGGGGCGGGCTCGACCGGCCACGGTGCCTCCCGTCGCTCGTTGTCCGGCGTCGCATCGCCGTGTTGCGCCGCCCAGCGATTGTGGCATCACGCAGAGCGGGCAAGTTGCCCGCCGAACGCCCGTTGCCCCAGCTCAGTCCGATGTCGGGCGGAAAGTTGGCTTGCGTTTTCGGTAACTATTAGGTATGCCTAACCTTCAGCAACTATCGCCGGATAGTTGTTGATCTGGAGGATCAAGTGTCGTGTTCGCCAACTACCTGATCGGCCTGCGTGAAGGCCTCGAGGCCGCGCTGGTCGTGAGCATCCTGATCGCATACCTGGTGAAGGTTGGCCGACGGGACCGGCTGGTGGTCGTCGCCGGCGGGGTGGCCCTGGCGGTCGCTGTCAGCGTCGCGTTCGGGGCGCTGCTGACGTACACGTCGACGAGCCTGCTCGCGGACTTCAGGAGCCAGGAGATCTTCGGCGGCACGATGTCCGCGATCGCGGTGGTGTTCGTCACCGGGATGGTCTTCTGGATGCGTCGCACCGCCCGCAGTATGCGCGCGGAGCTGGACGGACGGCTCTCCTCGGCACTGGAGCTGGGCACCTTCGCCGTCGTCCTCACGGCCTTCCTCTCGGTGGCCCGCGAGGGCCTGGAGACCGCGTTGTTCTTCTGGTCGGCGGTGCAGGCCGCGGGAAGCACGACGGAGCCGGTGATCGGTTTCTCGCTGGGCATCGCGACCGCGGTGGTGCTCGCCTGGCTGCTGTACCGGCGGTCGGTCCGGCTGAACCTCGCCCGGTTCTTCACCTGGACGGGCGCCGGCCTGATCGTGATCGCGGCCGGGGTGCTGTCCTACGCGATCCACGACCTGCAGGAGGGCGGCGTCATCGGCGGGCTGAACACCCTCGCCTTCGACGTGAGCGAACAGATCTCACCCGGCTCGTGGTACGGGTCTCTGCTCAAGGGCGTCTTCAACTTCACCCCGCAGACCACCGTCGCCCAGGCGATCGCCTGGACCGCCTACATCGTCCCGGTCATGGCCGTGTTCTTCCTCGGTCATCGGCTCCGGTCCGGCCAGCCGAGCCAGCCGAGCCAGCCGGGCGAGCCGAGTGGGCCGCCGCCCGTCCCGTCGGGATCCACCAGCTGACGGCCGCTGACGGCCACCGCGGCGGCGGGTGCCGCCACTTACGGCTGATCCATCTGTCGCATCGCCAGAAACCTTGAGGAGAACCGGTGAAATCGCCTGTCGGCCGCGTCATGCGCCTGGCCTGTCCTGTCGTCGTGGCCGCTACCCTGGCCGCGGCCTGCTCGTCGGACAACTCGACTGACGCCGGCTCGTCCGGCGCCGGCGGGGGACCGATCGCGGTGAACGCGGGTGACAAGGACTGCAAGGTGGCCAGCGCGGAACTGCCCGCGGGCCGGCACACCTTCGAGGTCACCAACACCGCGTCGCAGGTCACCGAGGTGTACGTCTACGCCGACGGCGACCGGATCATGGGCGAGGTCGAGAACGTCGGCCCGTCGACGAAGCGGAACCTGATCGTCGATCTGCCGGCCGGCAAATACCAGGTGGCGTGCAAGCCCGGCATGGTGGGCGACGGCATCCGCACCGCGCTCACGGTCACCGGCGAGGCCGCGCCGGCGCAGACGCTCGACCAGAACCTGCAGACCGCGGTCACCTCGTACAAGACGTACGTCGGGTCCGAGACCCAGGCGCTGGTCGACACCACCGCGGGGTTCGTCGAGGCGATCAACTCGGGTGACCTGGCCAAGGCCAGAGAGGCCTACCCGAACGTCCGGCTGCACTATGAGCGCATCGAGCCGATCGCGGAGTCCTTCGGTGACCTCGACCCGCTCATCGACATGCGCATCGACGACGCCACGCCCGAAACCCCGTTCGTCGGCTTCCACGCGATCGAGCAGAAGCTGTTCGAGGGGAACACCCTGGACGGGACCCGGCCGCTCGCCACGGCGCTGACCACGAACGTCGGCAAGCTCAACGAGTTGATCAAGACCGTGGAGCTCACGCCGCTGGTCATGGCCAACGGGGCGAAGTCGTTGCTCGACGAGGTCGCCGCGTCGAAGGTCACCGGTGAGGAGGAGCGCTACTCCCGCATCGACCTGGTCGACTTCGCCGGCAACGTCGACGGCGCCAAGTACGTCTACAGCACGCTGCGCCCGGCCCTGCAGGAGAAGGACCCGGAGCTGGTGACGACGCTCGACAAGCGCTTCCCCGCGCTGGTCAGCCTGCTCGACAAGCACCTGGCCAAGCCGGGGGACAGCGGCTACATCCCCGGCAGCCCGTACATCTCCTACGACAGCCTCACCCAGGACGAGGTCAAGGCCCTCGCCGTCGAGGTCGACGCCATCTCCGAGCCCATCGGACAGATCGCCGGAGTCGTGACCAGCAAGTGAGCCGACTGCCCGATCCCAGCGGCCCGGACGCCGTCGCCGCCGAGGACACCACCACCGCCGTCACCTCCGGCGGCGCCGGCGTGAACGACGCCGACCCCACCACCGCCGTCACCTCCAACGGCCTCGGCGTCGGCGCGGGCGACGCCGGGGCGGCCGCCGCCGCCGCCGACGGCCCGCGCAGCGGCCGCGGGAGCCAGCCGGCGCCCGCGGCACGCGGTTTCAGTCGTCGCCGCATGGTCGCGTTCCTCGGTGGCGCCGCGGCTGTCGGCGCGGGCGGCACCGCCGCCGGTTTCGTCGCCTCGAACTCGGAGGAGGAGTCGCCGGGGTCGGGCCAGAGGATTCCGTTCTTCGGTTCGAACCAGGCCGGAATCGTCACCCCGGTACAGGACAGGCTGCACTTCGCCGCCTTCGACCTCAGCCCGGCGGCCACCCGCGACGACCTGATCGCGCTGCTCACCGCCTGGACCAACGCGGCGTCCAGGATGACCGCCGGGCTGGACGTCGGCACCGGCGCTGTCACCGGTGCGCCCGGCTCCCCGCCGGACGACACCGGTGAGGCACTGGGGCTGTCGCCCGCCCGGCTGACCCTCACACTCGGCTTCGGCACCAGCCTGTTCACCGATGCCAACGGCAAGGACCGTTTCGGGATCGCCGCTTCGCGACCGGCGCAGCTCGCCGACCTGCCCGCCTTCCCCGGCGACGCCCTCGACCCGGCCTCCAGCGACGGCGACCTGTGCGTGCAGGCCTGTGCCGACGACCCGCAGGTGGCCGTGCACGCCATCCGCAACCTGGCCCGTCTCGCCCGGGGCACCGCCTCGGTGCGCTACTCCCAGCTCGGGTTCGGCCGCACCAGCTCCACCTCGACCGGCCAGGCCACCCCGCGCAACATGATGGGTTTCAAGGACGGCACCGCCAACATCAAGGCCGAGGACACGGCCACGATGAACACCCACGTCTGGGCCCAGCCCGGTGACGGGCCGGACTGGATGACCGGCGGCAGCTATCTCGTCAGCCGCCGCATCCGCATGCTCATCGAACCCTGGGACAGCACCCCGCTCACCGAACAGGAACGGGTCATCGGCCGCGCCAAGGGAAGCGGAGCTCCGCTCGGCCAACGGGACGAGTTCGACCCGTTGGACTTCGCGGCGAAGGACTCCGCCGGAGAGCTGGTCGTCGACACCAAGGCCCACGTACGGCTCGCCCACCCGACCCAGAACAACGGCGCCGTGATCCTGCGCCGTGGCTACTCCTTCACCAACGGCACCGACAACCTCGGCCGCCTCGACGCCGGGCTGTTCTTCATCGCCTACCAGCGGGACCCGCGGACCCAGTTCGTCACAATTCAGAAATCACTGGCCGGCAGGTCCAACGACGCGCTCAACGAATACATTCAGCACGTCGGCAGCGGCCTGTACGCCTGCCCGCCGGGCGTCCAGCCAGGACAGTACTGGGGCCAGAAGCTCTTCGCCTGACGCGATGCCAGTCGCGACCTCAGGTGCCACAGCAAGTCCGATTACCGTGGGTCCACCCGCTGGCTGGTTTTCCGGCGCGGCGGGTGGACGTCACGTGGGTCTGATGCCTGTCACGCCGGTTGGGCGGGGGTCCCGTCCGTCCGTTGGCGGCGCCGGCCGCGGACCAGCCCGGCGGTCGCGTCGAGGGCGAGGAAGGCCAGGAGAGTCACTCCGAGCACGGGCAGCGCCCAGCCGACTGCGGCGGTGATCAGGACCAGGTCGACCGCGAGGCTGGCCAGCAGGATCTGGTTGGCCACCCCGAACAGCTCGCCCATGTGCGCGGCGATGCCGATCCTGGTGAGCTGTGCGAGCAGCGGCCAGCTCTCCCCGCGGACCTCGTTGACCACCCTGGCGTCAGCCGGGTCGACCGCCATCTGGTCGAGTCGTACCGGCCAGCGCCGGTCGGTCTGGGCCACAGTCCACGCCGTGCCGGCCCCGGCCGGTGGTGTGATCTCAACGGGTCCGTCGAGGCCCGCCCCGCGCGCGGCGGCGATGATCCGGTCCACCTTGTCCACACCTGCCGCGATGCGATAGAAGACGGCTGCCGGCTCGTGCCGACCGACTGGTTCGAGATGGTGTGCGGCGGCATCGCCCGCGGACTGATCCCGCGGACCGATCCGAGACCAGCGTCAGGCCACGTTCGGCAAGGTGGACGGGCAGCTCGGCGGGATCGAGGTCGAACCTCCGCTCAGCCGTACTGCTCGAGCACCTTGCTGATCACACCGCGGGCGGACGGCGAGAAATCCCGCCAGTCGTCACCGAGGTCGGCCGCGAACGAACGTTCGTAGCCTGTGTCACGCAGACGGATGTCGGGCAGATACCCGGAGTGGAACTGGACGGACAGCTTGAGGCCCTCGGCGGTGGCGACGGCGACGGGCCCCGCGCCGAGAGCCAGGGCGTCGAACACCTGAAGTTCGGTCCGGTCGGAGTAGTGAACGAAAATCACCGCCCAGCCGGGGCCGCCCGCGGGGTCGGGAACGAACACGGGTGACTCGCCGGTGGTGCCGATGGGGAATGACCAGGCCGACTGTTCGGTCATCGTCTCCAGGTCAATGCACACCAGGGACGACGGGATCTCCCGTGACGGCAACTGGTCCACCGGGACGACGCGATAGGGGTGATCCCGGTACATCTCGACGATCCGGGTGGCCAGCATCCCGGTGTCGCAGCCCCAGTACGACTGCCACAGGTAGCGGCCGCGCTCGAGCCCCGGGCGCCGCATGTCACGCCCATAGACAAGCGTGGCCCAGTGGCGTTCCGGGTCCAGGAAGACACGGCTGTCCCTGACCTCACCGGTTCGGCCGTCGATCACGTAGCGGCCGACCGGTGAAGCGTCCACCGGGGCGGAGACGAAACCGTGCAGGCCCTTGGCGAGGCCGGAGCCGGTTCCCCAGACGCTGTCGGCATCGGTGAGCGTGTAGTTGAGATCCCAGCCGTTCGAATGGGCGAGGTACATCGTGATGTTGTCGCCGTCCTGGCGGTAGTCGGCGAAATGGTGGAACGACTCGCGCGGGACGCGGGCGTGGGTCACCGGCACGCCGCGGCCCCTGCGGGCGACGGTGAGATCGCGCTTGGCCACCAGGTAGATGTCGGTGAAGGGCAGATGCGGTTTGGTGCGGCCACGTCCGGCGACGGTGCCGGGCTCGGGCTGGAACCCGATCTCCGTGAAGATCACGTAGTCCTGGGTCGCTGTCATCTCGTGCACACCCTGGGTCAGGTGCGCGCCGGGTACGTGCCACGTCTCGACGTCGCCGTGGCCGTCCCAGCGCACCACCCACATGGGCCCCTCCATGTCGGAGGTGGACGAACCCCGGGGATGGAGGTTCGTGTTGCACCACCACATGCAACCGTCGTCGAGGTCCTCGACCGGGTGCGCCGCCGTCCGCACACCCGGGAACAGGGGATGCGCGACAACCTCGGGGTATTCACCGACCCCGCCGAGAAACGTCTTGAACTCCAACGTCGCCGGGTCGAACTCGACCGGCCGCTGGCTCAGTCCGGTGAGCAGCAGCCGGTCGCCGAAGAAGTGCGGAGACACGTTGGTCAGGGACGGCCGTCCGCCGGCGGTCAGCCCCGCCAGCTCGGCCGGTGGCAACGCCCGGCCGAGGCCGTCGAGAAGAGCCAGGTCGGGCGTGACGACCCGCTTCGTCCGCCAGTGCCTGGTCTCGAGGTCCACCTGGGTGAGCAGGCCCGGCCCGGCGAACATGAAGTCGACGGCGGTCGGCTGCGACGGCCCGATGACGAAGACGTTCCCGGCCAGCCCGTCGGGCCACCGACCGGCAGTCACCGTCAGGTCGACGTTGTACTCGGCGCTCGGCTCAAGGGCGTGGTGAAGCGCATGACCCATGTCGTTTCCCTCGGAGTTCGGCTCGGCGCGCGGAATTCGGAACTCTGGTCGCGACCGGATGTGCCCGGTGGGGATACTTCCGGCGAGCGCGGCGCGGATTTCGGTTAAATTCTCCGTACGTCATCGCGGCAGCGCCGGTGAAATAATTCTATTTGATGGATCGATTGGCGTTTCCCGCCCCGTCACCGCGCGAGGAGGGGTGCGCGGACCACCCGACGATCTCGGTGGCCGTCTCCTCGGTCATGAGGTGGCTGGCGAATGGGCGGGCGAAGTCGACCTGGTTGTGCGCGGGACTCCACCGGCGGCCGGTCGGCACCACGACGGGACCGGTCCGCGGAGATCCGGGCCCTGTTCGCGGACGGCCCGCGCGCCACGGGCGGGATCGCGGACGCCCTCCGGCGCGGACCTCCGCCCTCGGTACCGTCCCGCCCCGCTTATCATCGCGAATCGGATACATCGGGCGGATGTCGAGGGGACGTGGCTGTGCCAGGAGATGCGCCGCTTCCCTCCCAGCTGAGCCTGCGTGGTGACGGTGGGTCCGGCCGATCCCGGCGCGGGCGTTTCCGTGGTGGGCGGTTCGGTGCCGTGCTCACGGCCGCGCTTTCCGCCGCCGTGCTGATGTTCAGTGTGGGCGGCTGGTCGCTGTACGCCTACGCCAACGGCAACGTCACGCACGTCGACCTCGACCTGGGTGACGATCGTCCGGCCGCGGACCATGATGTCGCGAACTATCTACTCGTCGGCACGGACAGCCGCGCGGGCACCGGCGACGAGTACGGCGGCTCCTCGCTCGTCGCCGGCCAGCGCTCCGACACCACGATGCTGATCCACGTCGCCAAGGACGGGGCCACCACGATGGTCTCGTTCCCGCGCGACACCCTCGTCGTCATTCCCGAGTACACCGACACGGCCGGCAAGCTCCACAAGAAGCACCGGGGCAAGTTCAATTCGGCGATCACCGACGGCGGCCCGTCGCTGTTGGTGAAGATGATGGAGAGCCTGACCGGGATGCGGGTCGACCACTACGTGTCGGTCGACCTCGCCGGCTTCAAACAGATCACCGACGCGATCGGCGGTGTCGACGTCTGCGTCCTGCCCTCGGACTTCAAGGACCGCTTCAAGGACGACAACGGGCGGTGGCGGGTGAGCACCAACACCAACGACACGATGAGCGGCTGGTCCGGCGGCCCGGGCACCCTGCACGTCAACGGCGAGCAGGCCCTCGCGTTCGTCCGCCAGCGGCACGGCTTCATGCAGGGCGACATCGCCCGGATCAACCGCCAGCAGCAGTTCCTCGGCGCCGTGCTCCACAAGGCCACCAGCGGCGACGTCCTGACGAACCCGCTCAAGTCGTCGGCGCTGCTCCGGGCCGCGACCGACGCGGTCACCCTCGGTAACACCACACTCGACGAGCTCATGGCCCTCGGACTGTCGATGAAGGGCATGGCGGCCGGCACGATGCACGTCGAGACACTGCTGACCCGCGCGCCCGGCCGCGCCGACGGCGGAAACCCGAACGACGGAACGCTGCCCGGCTTCGGCGCGGTGCAGCTCTACAACCCGGTCGACCTCGCGAAGATCGTCGTTCCGCTGGGCGGCCAGGTCGACGGCGTCACGCCTGAGGACCTGACCGCCTCGGCCACGCCCGGTCCGGTGACCGTCCCGCCCGCGCAGGTCGCTGCCGCCGTCTACAACGGCTCCGGCATGTCCGGCCTGGCGGCGAAGGTGACGACGGCGCTGGTGCGGGAGGGGTTCCAGGCGACCAGCGCCGGCAACGCCGACCCCCGCGCGGCGTCACAGGTGCGCTACGGCCCTGGTCAGCAGCAGGCCGCGTGGACGGTGCAGGCGGCGGTGCCCGGCTCGATCGCCCGCGCCGACTCGACCATCACCGGGATCCACCTCATCCTCGGCAGCGGGTACACCGGCGTCATCGCCCCGGCGATGGCGGGTGCCACACCCGCCGCCGGCGCGACGGCCGCGGCCCCGGCCCCGACAGCCGCCGCGCCGCAGGGCCCGCCGCCACCGCCTCCCAACTGCACTCTCTGATCCCGGAATCCCACTGCCTGCCATGGTTCATCGGGAGGCGGGCGCGGTCTCTCGCCGGGGACGGAACGGTGCCGCGAGCTGGCCGAGCCAGGGACGATTACCGAAACTCATCGCGATCAGGCTGCGACCCCTCGGGCGTCAGGGAGGGCTCGTCGGGAGCCGACAGGCTCAGCACGGAGTGGACGACGGCGGGTGAGGACGTCAATCTGGCCTCGATTTCGCGCAGCCGCACCGCGATGCGCGGCTCGATGTCGTCGCCGACGAGGTCGACGCCCCCGACCACTGTGATCATCCGCGGGCCGACGACCTCCAGCCGCAGATAGGTCACCCTCCGCCCTCGTCGACCAGGCCCTCGGCCACCTGGAGGCTGGACTGTCGGTATGAGACGGGTGACGTCGTGAAACTGACGTCGCCATACCTCTGGCGTCGCAGTACAACCGGCAGAGGGTCGGCGCGCCGTCGGAGCGGCCGAAGGTCCTGCGCGACGTGTGGTCGGCACCGGCGCCGGTCACCTGCGGTGTCGACAGTCTGGAGTGCCCATGATCGCCGATCGGCCATCGGATGCCCGGGATCGCCCGCCTACCGTCATTCACTCGGCGGGCGAGGCGCTGGAAGCCGCACGGAAGATCGCGGCCGGCTTCGCGGTGAACGCCGACGCCCGTGATCGGGAGCGGCGGCTGCCCGCACCCGAGATCGACCAGCTCTCCGTGTCCGGGCTGCTCGGTATCGCCGTCCCGGCGAGGTTCGGTGGCGCCGAGGTTTCGGTCGTGACGCTGACGGAGGTGTTCCGGGTGCTCGCGACCGCCGACGCCAGCCTGGCCCAGATCCCGCACAGCCACTTCGTCTTCCTCGACGCCCTGCGTCGGCGCGGTACCGACGATCAGCAGGCCTTCTACTTCGGGCAGGCGCTCGCCGGGCGGCGGTTCGCCAACGCGCAGTCCGAGCGCGGCGGCAGGACCGCCGCGGACGACGCGACGACCCTGCGCCGAGCGCCGGGCGGGGGTGGCTATGTTCTGCGTGGCGAGAAGTTCTACTGCACCGGCGCGCTGTTCGCGCACTGGCTTGTCGTCCGCGCGGTGCTTTCCGACCAGCCGCCGCATACCCCTGAGGGCGCTGTGCCGAAGGCGCTCGCCTACATCCGGCGGGACGCACCGGGCGTGAGCGTCGAGGATGACTGGGACGGCATGGGCCAACGCACCACCGCCAGCGGTACCGTCCGCCTGGACGACGTCCCCGTCTCACCGGACCAGGTGGTCGACTACTCGTCGATCTTCGACGGCCCCACCACCTACGGCGCCCGCGCGCAGGTGCTGCACGCGGCCCTCGACGCCGGTATCGCCCGCGGTGCGCTGGACGCCGCCGTCGGTCAGGTGGCCAGGGCGCGCCCGTGGTTCGAAAGCGGCGCGGAACGAGCCGCCGACGACCCGCTGCTCGTGCAGCAGGCCGGCGAGCTGGAAGTCGTGGTTCGCGCGGCCGAGGCCCTGCTGGCGCAGGCCGCGGCGGACGTCGACGCGGCCGAGCGGGATCCCACGGAGGCGAGTACCGCCCAGGCGTCGATCGCGACGGCTGTCGCCAAGGTCGCCAGTGCCAGGGCGGCGGTACAGGTCTCGTCCGACCTGTTCGAGCTCGGCGGCACCCGCTCGGCCGCGGGCTCGCTGAACCTGTCGAGGCACTGGCGTGACGGACGCACCCACACCCTGCACGATCCCGTCCGATGGAAGATCCAGCACATCGGACGTTGGCTGCTGTCCGGCACGCCGCCGCCCCGGCACGGGCAGCTCTGACGTCGAGTTCCCGGACGGTGCGACCGTCAGGGAATGCTCACCCGCGGGCTTGTTCAGGTCTGTCGGATGACGATGAGGCAGGTGTCGTCGTCGGTGTCCGGGGTGGTGTGCGCGAGCAGGTGATCGGCCCGGTGCGAGACGTCGAAGCCCGGTGCGGCCGCGATCCGCAGCAGCGCGTGGAGGGATTCGTCCAGCCCGGTTCCGCGGCGTTCGATGAGGCCGTCGGTGAAGAGAAGCAGGACGTCGTCCGGCTCAAGAACGTGGACGGTTTCCTGGTAGTCGACATCGGGTTCGACGCCGAGCAGGAGCCCGTCGGGCATCGGAAGGGCGTGGGCGGAGCCGTCCCGGACGAGCACGGGCGGCAGATGCCCGGCGCGGGCCCAGCGCAGCGCACGCTCGGCGGGACGGTAAAGGCCACAGATGACGGTGGCGGTGATGTTGTCGGTGAGGTGGTAGGTGACGTTGTTGAGCCAGCGCAGCAGCTGCCCGGGGCCGGCGCCGGTGACCGCGAGGCCGCGCAGGCTGTTGCGCAGGGTCACCATGCCGGCCACGGTCCTGATGCTGTGCCCGGCGACGTCACCGACGACGAGCAGGACCTCGCCGGTCGGCAGGGTGACCGCGTCATACCAGTCGCCACCGACAAGGTGCTCCTGCTCGGCGGGGCGGTAGCGGACGGCGACCGCGAGGCCGCCGAGGTCGACGGGCTCCTCGGAGCTGGGCAGGATCGCCCGCTGCAGGGCGAGCGCGAGCTGATGCTGGCCGTCGGCCCGCGCCTCCGAATCGGCGAGCTGGTCCCGGGTGGCGTCAAGGACGACCTGCGTGCGGTAGTGGCTGGTCAGGTCCTGGTAGATGCCGCGGACGGCGACCGTCACGCCGGCGGCGTCGGTCACCGGCTCGGCGAAGGCGCGGAGCTGGCGCAGCGTCCCGTCGCTGCCGATGACCCGGAACGATCCCGAGGCGGCCCGGCCGAGCCGCAACAGCGCGTCACGCAGGTGGTCCACGGCCGCCCGGTCGTCCGGGTGGATGTGCGGATCGAGGTCGTCGAGCGGGACGGGTGACATCGTGCGGTCACGCTGGAAGAGCTCGTAGACGTGGTCGGTCCAGCGCACGGCCCCGGTGCGGACGTCCTCCTGCCAGCCGCCGAACCGGCCGAGGCGTTGCAGGTGGCCGGCCAGGGAACCACCCGCGCCACCGCCGCCGACCGGCCGCCAACTGATCACGACTCCGTCGAAGAAGGGGGCGATGCGGACGTCGAGCTCCTCGGTGACGAGCACGTCGTCGACCAGGACGAGCAGGGCGATGCCGTCGGCCTGGTACTGCTCGCCGGTACGCACGACCGCCACGGCCCGCTCGAGCAGGCCGGCGTCGGCGGCCATGAGCGGGTAGAGGTCGAGCAGGCGCCGGCCACGCAGCTGGGCCGGGTGCCTGCCGGCCGGGTCGACGAAGCCCTCGTTCACGTGGTCGACGTGGAAGTCGAGGATCTCGCCGTCCTCGGCGCGCACCGTGTGGGCCAGCAGCACCGACCCGGCGACGGCGTCGAGGAGGGCGGGCAGCCAGGCCGTTCGCCCGCCGAGGGTCTGTGGCTGCGCCGAGCGGGTGTCGGCGGAGAAGCCGCCCGGGTGCAGGCCGTGCAGGCACAGGTCCGCGAGCGCGACGAGCTCGCGTCGGAGCCCGGCGGTGAACTCCGCGAGCGGGGCGGGCCAGCAGATCTCCACGGCGCCCACGACAGCGCCTGCCTGCAGGAACGGCAGCGCCGCCCGCGCCCCGAGCCAGGGACCCACCCGCGGCACCGAGCCGACGGCCGCCCGGCCGCCCGCCGGGATGTCGGTCGGGATGTCGGTCGGATCGTTCGCCTCGGGCGGTGAGCCCTCGGGCCACCACTGCGGCGTGGCGCCGCGGGCCGCGCGCATCGCCACGCAGTCCAGCTGCGGCGGGATGCGTTGCCACCGGCTCGCCTCGAGCGGCCCCAGGCCGGTCCCGCCCACCAGGGTGAGCGCGCCATCGGATTCCAGCATCCAGAAGGCCACGGCGACGGCACCCTGATGGGCCAGGACCTCGGTGAACACGGCCTCGGCGACCGGGCAGCCATCGGTGGCGTGGCTGACCGCGGCCTCGGCCAGCCACAGGCGGCGCCGGGCGCCGTCGTCGAGCGGGGGTCGATGGAGTGTTCTGGTGGTCCCGCCGAGCACCTCGGCGGCGAACTCGTCCGGGGTGATCCCGGAGGCGGCTGCGAGACGGCGCAGCTGGTCACCGGCCTCGGTGACCGAGCAGCGCAGCCGTTCGGCCAGGACCCCGACGGCCATGTCGATCAGAGCGTCGGCGGCGGACCGCGCCCGGAGCTCCGCCAGCTCCCGCTGCTGACGGGCGATCACATGGAGTAGCCCCGTCGCGGCGTGGTCGCGGGGGTCGGCGCTACTCTGCGACGCCCGGGACACGCCTCTCCTCGTCCGCTCCGGGTAGTGGGGTTTCGGGGAGTGGCGGTCCGACCAGACAGCGGTATGTAACCAAGAAGTGAGCCCTGATCCGTCTACTCTACTGCGGGACATCCGCGAGGATCGGGACATCTCTCATGCCGCTTCTCGCGCCGCTTGGCACAGCGGCCGCACGACCGGGCTGGAGGACGACACGGTGACTGAGGTAACGGCGCGTAACCAGACCCCGGCCCAGCTGGACGACCCGGCGCTGCGTCAGTTGCTCGCCGGTCTCACCGCCGTGCGGGGTGGGGATTTCGGAACCCGGCTGCCGTGCGTCGGCGACGAGCTGATGGACGAGATCGCCACCGTCTTCAACGGGATGATCGACCAGCTCGCGCTGTTCACCTCCGAGGTGACGCGGGTGGCCCGGGAGGTCGGCACCGAGGGCAAGCTCGGCGGCCAGGCCGAGGTGCCGGGTGTCTCCGGCTCCTGGAAGGACCTGACCGACAACGTCAACGCGATGGCCGGGAACCTGACCGGCCAGGTCCGTGACATCGCGCAGGTCGCGACGGCGGTCGCGGAGGGCGACCTCTCCCAGAAGATCACCGTGCAGGCCCGGGGCGAGATCCTGGAGCTCAAGAACACCATCAACACGATGGTCGATCAGCTTTCGGGTTTCGCGGACGAGGTGACGCGGGTGGCCCGGGAGGTCGGCACCGA